>CAMBWM010000270.1 GCA_945871335.1 Polaromonas sp. YR568
GTCTGCGGCGACGTCGGCTTTGGCAAAACCGAAGTGGCGCTGCGCGCGGCCTTCATTGCGATCACCGGCGGCAAGCAGGTGGCGCTGCTGGCGCCCACCACGCTGCTGGCTGAGCAGCATTACCAGACGCTGGTGGACCGCTTTGCCAAGTGGCCAGTCAAGGTGGCCGAAATGAGCCGCTTTCGTTCGGCCAAAGAAATTACCGCCGCCATCAAGGGTGTGGCTGACGGCACCATCGACATCATCGTCGGCACGCACAAGCTGCTCAGCCAAAGCGTGAACTTTCAGCGCCTGGGGCTGCTCATCATTGATGAGGAACACCGCTTTGGCGTGCGGCACAAAGAGACTATGAAGGCATTTCGCGCCGAGGTCGATGTGCTCACGCTGACGGCCACGCCGATTCCGCGCACCCTGGGCATGGCGCTCGAAGGCCTGCGCGACCTCAGCGTGATCGCGACTGCGCCGCAGCGGCGCCTGGCCATCAAGACCTTTGTGCGCAGCGAAAGCAATGGCGTGATCCGTGAAGCCGTGCTGCGTGAGCTCAAGCGCGGCGGGCAGGTTTACTTTTTGCACAATGAAGTGGACACCATCCAGAACCGCCGCGAAAAGCTCGAAGTCCTGCTGCCCGAAGCCCGCATTGCCGTGGCCCACGGCCAGATGCCCGAGCGTGAACTCGAGCGCGTGATGAAAGACTTTGTGGCGCAGCGCTACAACCTGCTGCTTTGCTCAACCATCATCGAAACCGGCATTGACGTGGCCAGCGCCAACACCATCGTCATGGCGCGCGCCGACAAGTTCGGTTTGGCGCAACTGCACCAGTTGCGCGGGCGTGTGGGCCGCAGCCACCACCAGGC
Source organism: Polaromonas sp. YR568 (assembly GCA_945871335.1). The sequence goes on from CAMBWM010000270.1 coordinate 855, forward strand.
CTATGCGTATTTGATGGTGCCCGACATCGAAGGCCTGACCAAGCAGGCCAGCCAGCGGCTTGACGCTATCCAGCAAATGGAAGAACTCGGCTCGGGCTTTTATTTGGCCATGCATGATCTGGAGATTCGCGGCGCCGGCGAGGTGCTGGGCGAGAACCAGTCCGGCAATATGCTCGAAGTCGGCTTTCAGCTTTACAACGAGATGCTGTCTGAAGCCGTGCGCTGCCTCAAAGCCGGCATCGAGCCTGACCTGCTCAGCCCGCTCAGCGTGGCCACCGAGATCAATCTGCACGCACCGGCGCTGCTGCCCGACGACTACTGCGGCGATGTGCATTTGCGCCTGAGCTTTTACAAAAAACTCGCCACCGCCAAGACTGCCGACCAGATCGACAGCCTGCTTGAAGAAATCGTGGACCGCTTCGGCAAGCTGCCGCCGCAAGGCCAGACGCTGATCGACATGCACCGCCTGCGCGTGCTGGCCAAGCCTTATGGCGTGGTCAAGGTCGATGCGGCGCCCGGCGTGATCCACATCACCTTCCGCAAAGACCCGCCCATCGAGGGCATGGCCATCATGCACCTGATCCAGAAAAACAAGCACATCAAACTCGCCGGCAACGAAAAGCTGCGTATCGAGCGCGAATTGCCCGACCCCAAAGACCGCGCGCAGATGGTGCGCGATGTGCTGCGCTCGCTGGGCCAGCCGCGCGCCGAGCCAGTCCCTGCAACCTGAACCCGTAAAACAATGAACGACACCAACAGCACCAGCCCCCTTGAAATAAGCCCGGGCCTTGTCGTCAAACCCGGTACGCCACGCCTGGCCCTGAGTGGCTACAAACTCATTGCCTTCGACATGGACTCAACGCTCATCAATATCGAATGCGTGGACGAAATCGCTGACGCTGTGGGCCGCAAGGCCGAGGTGGCCGCCATCACCGAAGCGGCGATGCGCGGTGAGATTGCCGACTACAAGGAGAGTTTGCGTATGCGCGTGGCCTTGCTCAAGGGTGTCAGCGTGGCCAGTATGGAAAGCGTATACCGCGAGCGCCTGCGCCTGAACCCGGGCGCAGCCACACTGGTAGCCGCCTGCAAGGCAGCCGGGCTCAAAGTACTGCTGGTTAGCGGCGGCTTCACATTTTTTTCAGACCGGGTGCGCGACACCCTGGGCATTGACTACATGCGGGCCAACGTGCTGGAGATCGAGAACGAACTGCTCACCGGGCGCATGGTCGATCAGCCCTGGGGCGACATTTGCGACGGCGCTGAAAAACGCAAGATGCTGCTGCAAACCTGCGCCGACCTGGGCATCAGCGCGCAGCAGACCATTGCCATGGGCGACGGCGCCAACGACCTGCCCATGATGGGCGCAGCCGGCCTGTCGGTGGCCTACCACGCGAAACCGCAGGTGCGCGCAGAGGCCATGGTCGCTATCAACGAAGGCGGGCTGGACCGTTTGCTCGAAGTGCTGAACGGCTGAACAGTTTAAAAACGAACAGCGGCGGCCTAAAGTAAGCCGGCGGGCGTCTCATGCACAGGCGCCGGCAGGCCCTTGAAACAGCTGTCCATGTGCGCCAGCAAGGTTTGCCAGTCCCATTCGTTTTGCGCATGCCCGCCGGGCCTGAAAGCCAGCACCTGCCGGTCGGCAGCGCCCAACCATTCATACACCTGACGTGCGGCCAGGTGCGTTGCCAGCGTACCCTCAGGGTTGGCCCAAAGATCGTCCAGCGCTTGGGTGTTTAAAAGATAACGCGGCGCGATCAAGGCCAAAAGGCAGTGCTGGTCAAAGCCAGGGGCCAGAACACTGGCCGGGCGGCTTTGCCAGAACGGCGGCAACCAGTGCGGAAAAGCGCGCACCAAGTCTTCCAGGCTCTCTGCACCCTGGCCCAGGCAGCGAATGCTGCCGGCACCCGCTGCCCCTGAGTTGTTGGCACTGGTCAGTGCAATGCGTTCGTCTAGCGCACCGGCCAGCAAAGCAGCTTTACCACCCCGCGAATGGCCGACCACGGCGATAGCTTGCGGGTTCAGCGCGGGCATTTGCACCAGCGCATCGACCGCGCGGTGAAAGCCCCAAGCCCAGGCTGCAATGGCCGCAGTGTCAACACCCGCCAAGGCTGCGCAAGTCTGAGCCCTGCCAGCAGCAGGCGGCAGGTCCGACATGATCTCGACGCGGTTGAACTCGGCCCAAGCATAACCACGGGCCAGCACTGATTTTTGCACCGCCTCGCTGGCGTAAGTCCAACACGCATCACCCGACACCAAAACCGCAAAAGGCCCATGGCCGGCCGGTAGCACTAAGCGCAGCATGAAGGCCTGGCGTGCGTCAACCAGCACCCGCCAGCTTTGCACCCGGGCGCCATCCAACAGGGCTGAAACGGCCTCATGCAGCAGTTCTGCGCTGGTAAGGGCAGGCACAGGGGGCAAGGGACCGTAGACCTGCGTCAGCGCTGTATTCGAAAGCTCTTGCCGCCTCAATGCCCAAGCCGACGGATTGTCCACAGCGTGACCGTTGTTGAGCCGCATCAAAGCGGGCACAAGCTCATTGGTAGAAACCATAGCAGGAATGATGTATGAAAGAACCTAAGATCTGTGGCGATATTACTCAAACTTGGAGCATTTATGTTTTCACCTTATTCCCCAGCCCG
>CAMBWM010000271.1 GCA_945871335.1 Polaromonas sp. YR568
AGACACTGAAATAAACCGCGGACGTGGTGAAATTGGTAGACACGCTATCTTGAGGGGGTAGTGCCGAAAGGTGTGCGAGTTCGAGTCTCGCCGTCCGCACCAACACAGGCATGGGTTTGACTGTGCGCTTTTAGCGCCTGACTTTGCTGCCCAACCGGGCGGCAATCCTAGTGACACAAACAAGATGAACCTCGACCAATACCTTCCCGTCCTGTTGTTTATCCTGGTCGGTGTTGCTGTTGGCGTTGTGCCGCAAGTGCTTGGTCGTTTGTTGGGCCCGCACCGCCCCGACAGCGAAAAAAACTCCCCTTACGAATGCGGCTTTGAAGCTTTTGAAGACGCACGCATGAAGTTTGACGTGCGCTACTACCTGGTGGCCATACTATTTATTCTTTTCGACCTCGAAATCGCTTTTCTTTTCCCATGGGCTGTGGCGCTCAAGGACATTGGCGCAGTTGGTTTCTGGTCAATGATGATTTTTTTAGGCATTCTGGTTGTGGGCTTTGTCTACGAGTGGAAAAAAGGCGCTCTCGATTGGGAATAGGCGCCAATTTTTTGCGATTACCGTCCTAGAAAAACACTTAACAGCACTCACTGCATCCGTTAAAAGCGGGCCAAAATTCCGCCATAAAGGTACTGGTATGTCACTTGAAGGTGTATTTAACGAAGGCTTCATGACCACGAGTTACGACTCGGTGGTCAACTGGGCCAAAACCGGCTCGCTGTGGCCCATGACCTTTGGTCTGGCCTGCTGTGCGGTGGAGATGATGCACGCCGGCGCTGCGCGTTATGACCTGGATCGCTTCGGCATGCTTTTTCGGCCCAGCCCGCGCCAGTCCGATTTGATGATCGTGGCCGGTACGTTGTGCAACAAGATGGGGCCGGCTCTGCGCAAGGTCTACGACCAGATGTCCGAACCGCGTTGGGTCTTGTCCATGGGGTCTTGCGCCAACGGCGGCGGTTACTACCACTACAGTTATTCAGTGGTGCGCGGTTGCGACCGCATTGTGCCGGTTGACGTTTACGTACCGGGCTGCCCGCCCACGGCCGAGGCCTTGATGTACGGCATCATCCAGCTGCAGCAAAAAATCCGCCGCACCAACACCATTGCGAGGGCTTGATGGGACCACTGCATCCTGCCAGCGCCGAGCAACTCAAAGTCACTATTGAAAGTGCATTGGGCGACAAGCTGCACAGCGCTACCGTCGCCATGGGTGAGTTGACCATCGTCGTCAAAGCCGCTGACTACCTTGCTGCCGCCCGGCTACTGCGCGAAGCACCGGCTTGCCAGTTCGAGCAACTGCTGGACCTGTGCGGCATTGACTACTCTGAATACGGCGACGGCCGCTATGACGGCCTGCGTTTTTGCGTGGCCTCGCATCTCTTGTCGGTCAGCCTGAATCAGCGCGTGCGTCTGAAAGTGTTTTGCCCCGACGACGATTTCCCGGTGCTGCCATCGCTCAACGAGGTCTGGAATTCGGTCAATTGGTTCGAGCGCGAAGCTTTTGATTTGTTTGGCATCGTCTTTGAAGGTCATAACGACCTGCGCCGCATCCTGACCGACTACGGTTTTATCGGCCATCCTTTCCGCAAAGATTTTCCGACCACCGGTTACGTTGAAATGCGTTATGACCCTGAGCAAAAGCGCGTTATTTACCAGCCCGTGACCATTGAGCCGCGCGAGATCACGCCGCGCGTGATCCGCGAAGACAAATACGCCGGCCTCGGCCCCAAGGCTTAAGGCAAAAAACATGGCTGAAATCAAAAACTACACGCTCAACTTTGGCCCTCAGCACCCTGCCGCGCACGGCGTTTTGCGCCTGGTGCTTGAGCTCGACGGCGAAGTCATCCAGCGCGCCGATCCGCACATCGGTCTGCTGCACCGCGCCACTGAAAAGCTCGCTGAAAGCAAGACCTACATCCAGTCGCTGCCCTACATGGACCGCCTTGACTATGTGTCGATGATGTCCAACGAGCACGCGTATTGCCTGGCCATCGAAAAGATGATGGGCGTGGATGTCCCGGTGCGCGCTCAGTACATACGTGTCATGTACGCAGAAATCACGCGTTTGCTCAACCACCTGCTGTGGCTGGGCGCGCATGGTTTTGACTGCGGCGCGATGAACATCCTGATTTACTGCTTCCGCGAGCGTGAAGCTTTGTTTGACATGTACGAGGCTGTCTCCGGTGCGCGCATGCATGCTGCTTACTTCCGCCCGGGCGGTGTCTACCGCGACCTGCCTGACAGCATGCCGCAGTACACGGTCAGCAAGGTCAAAAACGCCAAGGCGATCGCCGCCTTGAACGAAAACCGCCAAGGCTCGCTACTCGACTTTATCGACGACTTCGTGACCAAATTCCCTGGCCTGGTTGATGAGTACGAGACCTTGCTCACTGACAACCGCATCTGGAAACAGCGCACAGTGGGCGTCGGCGTGGTCACGCCAGAGCGCGCGCTTAATTTGGGTTTTACCGGCCCGATGCTGCGCGGCTCGGGCTTTGCATGGGACCTGCGCAAGCAGCAGCCTTATGACGTCTACGACCGCATGGACTTCGACGTGCCCGTCGGCAAGACCGGCGACTGCTACGACCGTTACCTGGTGCGCATCGAAGAAATGCGACAGTCCAACCGCATCATCAAGCAGTGCATCGACTGGCTGCGTGTCAACCCCGGCCCGGTCATCACCAGCAACCACAAGGTGGCAGCGCCCGACCGCGAGTCGATGAAGTCAAATATGGAAGAGCTGATCCATCACTTCAAGCTTTTCACCGAAGGCTTTCACGTGCCTGAAGGCGAAGCCTATGCCGCCGTCGAACACCCCAAGGGAGAGTTCGGCATCTACATCGTGAGTGACGGCGCCAACAAACCTTACCGCCTGAAGATTCGTCCGCCCGGCTTCTCGCATCTGGCAGCCATGGACGAAATGTCGCGCGGTCACATGATCGCCGACGCTGTGGCTGTTATCGGCACGATGGACATCGTGTTCGGCGAGATCGATCGATGAAAAAGATTCCCCCCCGAAGCGCCTACGGCGCCTCCCCCTCAAGGGGGCGCCGCCTGCAGCCCGGCAAAGCCGGTTCTGCGGCGGCCCTCGAATTTTGCGCGATGGAGATACGAATTGGTTGAATTTTCCCCAACAGTGCTCGCGCTATTTGACCGCGAAGTCGCCAAGTACCCGGCTGACCAAAAGCAATCTGCTGTCATGGCCTGCTTGACCATCGTCCAGCGCGAGCAGGGTTTTGTGAGTACCGAGAGCGAAAAAGCCGTGGCCGCCTACTTGGGCATGGCGCCGATTGCCGTGCATGAAATCACGACTTTCTACAACATGTACAACCAGCAACCGGTTGGAAAGTACAAGCTCAATGTTTGCACCAACCTGCCGTGCCAACTGCGCGATGGCAACAAAGCGCTGGTGTACTTGGAAAAAAAGCTCGGAGTCACCATGGGTGGCACTACGGCCGATGGTCTGTTCACATTGCA
>CAMBWM010000272.1 GCA_945871335.1 Polaromonas sp. YR568
GTGGCCGCCCCCGCCACGCTCACGGCCGAGTTCCGCAAGGTGCACCAGTTCAACGTTTTCACCGTCAACACCCCGGTGCAACACGCCCTGGCCAGCTACATGGCCAAACCCGCCGCTTATCTGGACTTACCAGCCTTCTACCAACGCAAGCGTGACCTGTTCCGCGAAGGCCTGGCCGCCACCAAGTTCAAGCTGCTGCCCAGCGAAGGCACTTACTTTCAATGCGTGGACATCTCCGAGGTCAGCGACCTGGGTGAAGCCGACTTCTGCAAATGGCTGACCACCGAGATCGGCGTGGCGGCCATTCCCATGTCAGCTTTCTACGGCAATGGCTTCGACCAACGTGTTGTGCGCTTTTGCTTCGCCAAGAAAGACGACACCCTGCAAGCGGCGCTGGGTCGGCTGGCCAAACTCTAAAGCCGTAAGGCACCTGCCGTCCGTCATTTCTGCGAAAGCAGGAATCCATCCCCGCTTCAAGAATTGATCTGGCCCCAAGCCTTGTCCAGCCGCTTCACGCTCACCGGCTGCGGCGTCCTCAGCTCTTGCGCAAAAAAGCTCACGCGCAGCTCCTCCAGCAGCCAGCGGTATTCCTGCATGCGGGCGTCAATAGTGCCTTTGCGTTCTCCAACCAGTCGCCAAAAGCGTTGCTCTTGCGGGCGCAGCTCGGTCAGTCGGGTGGCGTCGCGGGCGGGGTCGACACGCCACTTGTCCAGGCGAAGGGTGATGGCCTTGAGGTAGCGCGGAAAGTGCTGTAACTGCGGGTAAGGCGTGTTGGCCAAAAAGCGCTTGGGCACCAGGCGCGCCAGTTGCTGGACGGCGTCGGCGGCTGCGTCGGTGGCGTTTTTGCTGTCTTTGATCTTGCGCTGGGCGGCGGCAAACTCCACCAAAATGCTGCCGCCTAGGCGGGCGACTTCGCTGGCGATCAGCGTCAAGCGGGCGCGGCCTTCGTCCACGCGTTTTTTAAAGTCGGCTTCGCACGTGGGCAAGGGCTCAACCAGAAAGGCGCGGTCTAGCGCGACTTCAATGATCTGGCTGCGCAGCTCTTCGAGCGTGCCGCCGCCCGAGTTGTCGGCGGCGCGGCCGACCAGCATGTAAGCGGTGGCCATTTTTTGCAGGTCGGGCAGATTTTTCTCTAGGTACTTGAGCGCGTCTTTGATTTGCAGCGAGAACAAGCGGCGCAGGCCGGCGCGGTGCTTGGCGGCAGCCACGTCGGGTTCGTCAAACACTTCGATGGCCACGGCGTCGGCCAAATCAATCAGCGCGGGAAAGCCGATCAGCGTCTGATTGCCCTTGCGGATTTCCATCAGCTCGGGCAACTCGCCGAAGGACCAGGTGGTGTAGCGCTCGCCGGCGACTTTGGGTTGGGGCATTGCTGCCCCTTTCACTGCCCGGGGGGAACTGGGGTCAGAGCCCGAATTACCTGAATTAGGCTTTGCCAAATCGGAGTCTGTCCACAATTTATCATCGGGGGCCGTGCGTGTTTTCAGCCCGGCCAGGGCCTGAAAAGCGCCGCGTGCCTGCGAACCCAGCTCACCCTTGAGCGCACCCAGGTTGCGGCCGGTGCCGAGCTGACGGCCGTGCTCGTCAAGCACGCGGAAGTTCATGAAAAGGTGCGGCGGCAACATGTCGAGCTTCATGTCGTTGCGCTTGATGTCTAGGCTGGTGGCGTCGCGCACCCACTTGAGTACCGCGTCAGTGAGCGAGCCGAAGCCCAATTTTTCGGGTTGAAGCAACTCGGCCGCCATGCGCCCTGCAGTCTCTGGCAACGGCACCAGACGCGAGCGCGGGCGCTGGTGCAGGGTCTTGATGAGCGCCTGGATTTTGTCCTTGAGCATACCGGGCACCAGCCATTCGCAGCGCTCTTCGTTCACCTGGTTGAGGGCAAACAAAGGCACATCGACCGTCACGCCGTCTCTGGCATCGCCAGGTTCGTGCAGGTAGGTGGCCAGGCAGTCCACCCCGCCCATCCGAAGCGTCTTGGGAAAGGCCTGCGTGGTGATCCCGGCGGCCTCGTGGCGCATCAGCTCTTCACGCGAGAGCAGCAGCAATTGCGGCTGCTTTTTGACTTCGTCCTTGTACCAATGCTCGCAACCGGCGCCGGTGCAGATGTCGGCGGTTAACTGCTGGTCGTAAAAAGCGTAGATCAGCTCTTCGTCCACCAGCACGTCCTGCCGGCGGGCTTTGTGCTCCAGGTCTTGCACCTGCGCAATCAGCTTGAGGTTGGCGGCCAGAAAGGGCAGCTTGCTGTCCCAGTTGCCGGCTACCAGCGCTTCACGAATGAAAATTTCACGCGCACCGACAGGGTCCACACGGCCGAAATTGACGCGCCGGCCGTTGTAAATGACCAGGCCATACAGCGTGGCGCGCTCCAGCGCCGTGACTTGCGCGGCTTTCTTTTCCCAGTGCGGGTCCAGCAGCTGCTTCTTTAAAAGATGCCCGGCCACCTGCTCGACCCACTGCGGCTCGATGTTGGCAATGCCGCGGCCAAACAGGCGCGTAGTTTCCACCAGCTCAGCCGCAACAATCCAGCGGCCGGGCTTTTTGCTGAGCTTGGCGCCAGGGTGGCGGTAAAACTTGATGCCGCGGGCGCCCAAGTAGGCTTCGTCGTCTTCCGGCTTGAACCCCAGGTTGCCGAGCAGGCCGCAAAGCATGGACAAGTGCAGTTGTTCGTAGCTGGCCGGTTTGTCATTAAGTTTCCAGCCCTGCTCGCCGATCACGCTGTGCAACTGAGAATGAATGTCGCGCCACTCGCGCACGCGGCGGATGTTGACGTAGTTCTCGCGCAGCAGGTTTTCGTATTGACGATTTGAGAGTTTGTGCGAAGACCCTTCAACAGGCTCAGGGCGAACGGAGCCAGCGCCAGGACGCACAGGTTTTTTATCAGTCCTTGCTGAGCTTGTCGAAGGACCTCCCCTTGCATCGCTCAGCCATTTCCAAAGCTTCAGATACCCGCTGAATTCGCTTTTCTCGTCATCAAACTTGGCATGCGCCTGGTCGGCTTGCGTCTGCTTGTCCATGGGCCGGTCGCGCACGTCTTGCACGCTGAGCGCGCTGGCGATCACCATCACTTCGTCCAGGGCGCCGCGGTCTTTGGCTTCCAGAATCATGCGGCCCACGCGGGGGTCTAGAGGCAGTTTGGCCAGCGTCCGGCCTACCGGCGTGAGTTCGTTGTCGTCGTCCACCGCGCCAAGTTCGGCCAGCAGTTGGTAGCCGTCGGCAATGGCTCGGCGTTGTGGCGGCTCGATGAAGGCAAAGTCTTCCACCGCGCCCAGATGCAGCGCCTTCATACGCAAGATCACCGCGGCCAGCGAGCTGCGCAGAATCTCCGGGTCGGTAAAACGCGGCCGCCCTAAATAGTCTTGCTCGTCGTACAGGCGAATACAGATGCCGTCGGCTACACGGCCGCAGCGGCCAGCACGCTGGTTGGCGGCCGCCTGCGAGATCGGCTCGACCATCAGCTGCTCGACCTTGTT
>CAMBWM010000273.1 GCA_945871335.1 Polaromonas sp. YR568
AACGCGCAAGGTATTTTGGGCTATGTGGTTCGCTGGATCGACCAGGGCGTGGGTTGCTCCAAGGTGCCCGACATCCACAACGTGGGCCTGATGGAAGACCGTGCTACTTTGCGCATCTCCAGCCAGCACATTGCCAACTGGCTGCTGCACGGTGTGGTGACCAAGCAGCAAGTCAAGGCCAGCTTCGAGCGCATGGCCGCCGTTGTGGACAAGCAAAACGCCGGTGACCCGCTCTACAAACCCATGGCCGGGAACTTTGCCACCAGCTCGGCTTACAAGGCGGCCTGCGACCTGGTGTTCAAAGGATTAGAGCAACCCAGCGGGTATACAGAGCCGCTGCTGCACGCGTGGCGCTTGAAGGTCAAGACCGGTACGGCCTGAGCCTGAAGCGCCCCAAAGCAGTCTCAAACATACCTTTTAGGGCAAGGGTCTCCCGCCGCCAGGCAGTTGCTTTCGTCGGTAGCGCAAAAGCACAGCTTTGCTGAGGATCCATAGCCTGCCAATCAGGTGATGGGTCCACCAGACAGCCAGAGCCGCAAACAACACGTCGCTCAAAAAGTGACCGCCTTGCGCCATGCGCACGGCACCTACCAGCGTGCCAAAAACGAGCCCGGCCCACAGCCATTGAAGCTTGTGGCGCCGGCAAGCCAGCATGCCCCAGGCCATGATGCTGAAGGCCCCGGCGGCGTGGCCGCTGACAAAGGAGCAGTTGGTGTCGCAATGACTGCTCAGCTGCAAAGCCGGAATGTAAGGGGCGGGCCCGCCGAAGGCCTCCACGTGCACAGGCCGTGGCCGACCGACCTGGTCTTTCAACGCGTTGTGCACCAGCAAACCGACGCCGAACGCCGCCACCAGTACCCACGCCAGCGCATGGCGCCACCAGTAGCGCGCGATTTTTCCGGGCTGAATCAGGGTAAGCAATAAAACCAAGGCGCTGGCCGCCAAAGCCAACTGTAGCAACCAAGGCGCGCCCTTGTAGACCGCTTGAATCGGCCACCAGTCGTTGGCAAAAAAGCCTTCTCCGGGGCGGTAGAACCACCCGGCAACGGCCAGATCCATCGAGGGCCAGGTCAGCACCATCCCTGCACAGGCCATTGTCAAACCCGCACCGGCCAGTAGATCTTTATTTTTTGCTTTCATCTCAGGGGCTTTGGTTCGGATCTGTCAGGGGGCGCTGCACGATGGCCATGCCCCTGGCGCTGGTAATCACCGGCCAATGCGCAGGCACAGTGTTGGAAGGAAAACGCACCAGCGCCATTTCGCCGGGTGCGGGCGGGCGACGCGGTGCCATTTGTTCACGGTAAAGCGCAAACGACGGCCAGTGACCGCCCCACTGAACCACCGGCCCCGGTAAATCTCGGGAGGCCAGTGCCAGTTGTCGCACCGGCCCTTGCAAAGTCTGGCTCCACCAGGGCATCACCACGCTGCCCAACATCATGCAGCTGACGACCGCTGCAAGGGAAAAGCCCACTGCCGCATGGCGGGCGCGTGCGACAAAGACCCACCAGCATGACGCCAGCAGACCGAGGCCGCACAGCGCAAAGGCCAAAGGCTGGTTCAGGGCGTCGGCGCTGCGCAGCAGGGCTTGGTAATGCGCATCGCGCACCCAATGCACAGACTGCTGCAAGACACCGGGCAAAGCGGTGCACAGCGCCAGCCATGCCATCAAAATGAGAAAGCTCACGGTCCAGGCGCGCTTGCTGCTGTGGATGCAAGCCTGCACCAGCAAGAGGGTCAGGCCGGGAGCGGCATACAGTGCGTAGTGAGGCAGCTTGGTAGAAGAGGCCGAAAAAAACACCAGTACAAAGCCGGACCACATGAGCGCAAAACGCAGCACTGGATCAGCCCAAAAAGAAGTAATTTTGCGGCCCATGCTCAGCAATAAAGGGCTCCACGGCAACCACAACAAAGGCGCTATCACGAGGAAGTAATACCAGGCGCCGGAGTGACCTTCCATGGCCCCTTCAAAGCGACTGAGGTTGTGTCGCACAAAAAAGCCCTGAATAAATTCATCTCCGTGGCGCCACAGTGCATAGCTGTACCAGGGCAGGCACACAGCCAGCAAAATCAGCCATGCGGGCCCGTCGCGCAGACTGTCAAGCAGCGCCTTGGCAGAGCGTTGATGTAAGCACCACAGCAGCAGGGTTGCAGCCGGTATCAAGAGGGCTACAGGCCCTTTGGTGAGCATGCCCAGGCCAGTCCAAAGCGCGACGCGTCTCAGGTGGTTAGGCTTTCCGTGCATTAAAAACCGGCACAGGTCCAGCGCCGACAACACCAGCCACAAGCCTAGCACCGCATCTGCGGTAGCCGCGTGGGCCATCACCCAGGGGCCGATGCTGGTGCTGTGAATCAGCACCGCCATGACGCCGGCCGGCAAGCCCCAGAGCTGCCAGGCAAAGCGGCCCAGCGCCAGCGCGCTGAGCCAGCAGGCCAGCACCGACGGCAGGCGCAAGGCCCACTCGTGCAAACCGAAAATCTGAACGGATGCGGCCTGCAGCCAATACACGCCAATCGGCTTGTCAAATCGGTTGACCCCTTGCAGCGTGGTGTGGCCCCAGTCGCCCGATGTGATCATTTCGCGGGTGGCTTCCGAAAAAGCGCCTTCATCAACATCAAACAGCCAGGTTGACGCCGTACCCGCCAGCAACCAGACCAGCGGCGCTGAGCACAGCAGCGCCAGCATCAGGCGCTCAGTCCAGCTGCGGCCTGTCCAGCGCGCCAGCCAGGCAAATTCAGGGCTGTTCATGCCAGGCTTCATTTGTCAACAGATCGGCGAACTCCTCGCGGTGGTAGGCCGCAGAGTTACCGCGTTCAAAGTAAGTGCGCATGAGGATTTCGGCAAGCACGCCGGTCATCAAAAACTGCAAGCCGCCCAAGACGCAGAAAAATCCGAAAAACATCAAGGGGCGCGTGCCTATGGATTCACCCATCATTTTGAGCACACCCAGATAGGCCAGTACGGCCAGTCCGGCGCTCAGAACGCTCAAGCCCAGGCCGCCGAAAAAGTGGCCGGGCCGAGTGCCAAAGCGCATGAAGTAGTAGATGGACAGCAAGTCCACCATGACGCGCAGGGTTCGCGTGATGCCGTATTTGGACTGGCCTTTGGTGCGTGGGTAATGACCGACGGGCTCTTCGGCCATGCGCCGGGGTGAGGTGACCGTGGCCAGCCAGGCGGGAATGAAGCGGTGCATTTCGCCGTAGAGGCGGATTTTTTTAAGCACCGGCGCACGAAAGGCCTTAAGGCTGCAGCCGAGGTCCTGAAACTGCAGGCCGCTGACGCTGCGTATCAATGCATTGGCCAGTTTGGACGGTACTTTGCGCAGCCAAAACCCGTCTTGCCGGTGTTGCCGCCAACCGGCCACCAGGTCCAGCGGCTCCGTCAGCAGCCGGTAGACCAGGCGCTCAATATCGCGCGGGTCGTTTTGCAAATCACCGTCCATGGTGACGATGACGTCGCCACG
>CAMBWM010000274.1 GCA_945871335.1 Polaromonas sp. YR568
CTGGTTCGCCAGAACTGGTACGCGCAGCGCGATGCAGACGAAGGCTGCCGCACTGCCGCAGAGCGCATGCTGGCCGCTAAGCAACTCAAACCGTTGGACATCTGGCGTAAAGCGCGCTTGTCGATAGAGGCCGGCCGGACCCGGCCAACGCGCGATGCGGTAGAGATGGTCTCGCCCGATTCGCTTGGACTGCTGGCTTCGTTGCAGGCCAACCCCGCCAGGTTTCTGGCTGATAAAAAAATTGTGATCTCGCGCAGTGGCAAAGAACTCGTGACGCTCGCGCTCGTCAAGCTGGCCGCCAGCGACCCGCAAGCCGCAGCCACACTGATTGATAAAAAGTGGGACTTTCAACTCAGCGCCGAAGAGCGCAACTGGGTCTGGGGCGTCATCGGCAAACAAAGCGCCATGCGCATGGGCAATCAGAGCCCGGACGCGTTGGTGCATTTTCAAAAGGTCTCTTCCGACAGTGACCTGACCGACGACATGCTGGCCTGGAAAACCCGCGCTGCCCTGCGCGCCGGCGCACAGCCGCGCTGGCCCTTGGTGCTGGCCAGCATCAACGCCATGAGTCCGGAGGCGCTAAAAGACAGCACCTGGGTTTACTGGAAAGCCCGCGCCCTGCTGGCGCTGGCCCCGGCCCAGCAGCCGGCACCGGCCGCCATGCCGGTGCAACGCGCCGAGGCGCTGAGCCTGTTGCAGTCCATCGCTTCGGTGCGCGGCTTTTACGAACAACTGGCACTCGAAGAGCTGGGCCAGATGGTCACCGTGCCAGCCGCACCCGCCGCGCTGACCTTCGGAGAAAAAGAAGCCGCACGCACCAACCCGGGTCTGCAACGCGGGGCTTACGCTATCACCATCGGCCTGCGCAGCGAAGGCGTGCGGGAGTGGAACTACACCACCAACCTGGCCAAACCCGGCGGTATGAGCGAGCGCGAGTTGCTGGCAGCGGCGCAAATGGCCTGCGATATGGCCATCTGGGACCGCTGTATCAACACCAGCGACCGCACCCGCAATGAGATTGATTTTTCTCAGCGCTTTCCCATGCCATTTCGCGAAACTGTTTTCCAACGCAGCCGCAACATCGGCATTGACCCGGCTTATGTCTACGGCCTGATTCGCCAGGAAAGCCGCTTCATCATGGACGCCCGTTCGGGCGTGGGCGCCACCGGCCTCATGCAGATCATGCCGGCCACCGCGCGCGAGACAGCGCGCCACATCGGCCTGGCCGGCTTCAACATCGGCCAGCTCAATGACCGCGACATCAACATCAACATCGGCACGGCCTACCTCAAGCGCGCGCTCGATGATTTCGGTGGCTCCATGGCCATGGCTGCCGCCGCCTACAACGCCGGCCCCAGCCGGCCACGCAATTGGCGCAACGGCCCGCCGCTGGAAGCCGCCATCTGGGCTGAAAACGTGCCCTTTAACGAGACTCGCGACTACGTCAAAAAAGTGCTGTCCAACACCACCAGCTACGCCGCATTGCTGACCGGTCAGCCGCAGTCGCTCAAGGCCAGGCTGGGTACGGTGGCGCCGCGGGAGGCCAGCGCGCCGCCGATCGACGAAAAAATGCCCTGAGTGCGGCCCAGGCGCAGGTGCAAAGCCCGCGTCTTCCTGAGCCTTGGCACGATGCATCGACAATAGCTTCTTTTGAATTAACCTGAACACCATGAGCGCCTTCAACGAAGAACAGGTTTTGTCCGTACACCATTGGACCGACACGCTGTTTTCCTTCACCACCACGCGCGACCCTGCGCTGCGCTTTAGCAACGGCCACTTCACCATGATCGGCCTGCGTGTCAACGACAAGCCTTTGTTGCGCGCCTACAGCATCGTCAGCCCTAACCATGACGAGCACCTGGAGTTTTTGAGTATCAAGGTGCCCAACGGCCCGCTGACCTCGCGCTTGCAGCACATTCAGGTGGGCGACAAAGTGATTGTGGGTCGCAAGCCCACAGGCACGCTGGTCATTGACTACCTGTTGCCCGGCAAGCGGCTTTACATGCTGGCCACCGGTACTGGCCTGGCGCCCTTCATGAGCATCATCCGCGACCCGGCCACCTACGAACAGTTCGAGCAGGTGGTGCTGGTGCACGGCGTGCGGCAGGTCAATGAACTGGCCTACCATGAGTACCTCACCAAAGAGTTGCCGGCGCACGAATTTTTGGGAGAGATGGTGGCTGCTCAGTTGCTTTACTACCCGACCGTGACGCGCGAGGCTTACGCCAACATGGGCAGGGTCACCGACCTGCTGGAAAGTGGCAAACTGAATGCCGACATGAAGTTGCCAGCGCTCAACCCGGCCGAAGACCGGGTGATGATTTGTGGCAGCCCGGGCATGCTCAAAGACCTCAAGCAAATGCTGGAGGCGCGCGGTTTCAAGGAAGGCAATACCTCCAAGCAAGGTGACTTTGTCATCGAGCGGGCTTTTGCTGAGCAGTGACAGCCCGATAACTTTCACGCCATCACCCCCCCGCAGGAGTTCTTATGAAGATTCAACTGAACCAATTACTCGGCGTGACAGCCTTCGCCTGCCTGATGGCGCCGCTGGCGCATGCGCAAGGTGTCATCAAGATCGGTGAGATCAACAGCTACAAAGCCCAGCCCGCTTTTCTCGAGCCCTACAAAAAGGGCATGGACCTGGCGATTGAAGAGATCAATGCCGCGGGCGGCGTGAACGGCAAACAACTTGAGCTCTTTGTGCGTGACGACAACGCCACCCCCGGCGATGCCGTGCGGGCTGCAGAAGAGCTGCTGTCGCGTGAAAAAGTCGATGTATTGACAGGCTCCTTTCTGTCAAACATCGGCCTTGCCCTGACCGACTTTGCCAAGCAAAAGAAAGTTTTCTTTCTGGCCTCTGAGCCGCTGACCGACAAGATCGTCTGGCAAAACGGCAACCGCTACACCTACCGCCTGCGCAGCTCGACCTACATGCAAGTTGCCATGTTGGTGCCTGAGGCCGTGGCCATGAAGAAAAAGCGCTGGGCTATCGTGTACCCCAACTATGAATACGGTCAGTCGGCCGCGGCTAGCTTCAAGGAGCTGCTGAAGGCCGCGCAGCCGGACGTCGAGTTTGTGGCCGAGCAGGCGCCGCCCTTGGGCAAGCTTGATTCGGGCAGCGTGGTGCAAGCTCTTGCCGATGCCAAGCCCGACGCCATTTTCAATGTCTTGTTCGGCGCGGACTTGTCCAAGTTCGTGCGCGAAGGCAACACACGCGGCCTGTTCAAGGGCCGTGAAGTGGTCAGCCTGCTGACCGGCGAGCCCGAGTACCTGGACCCGCTCAAGGAAGAAACACCCAACGGCTGGGTCGTCACCGGCTACCCCTGGTACGGCATCCAGACGCCGGAGCACAAGGCTTTCTACAACGCCTACAACAGCAAGTACAAAGACTATCCGCGCCTGGGCTCGGTGGTGGGTTACAGCGCTAT
>CAMBWM010000275.1 GCA_945871335.1 Polaromonas sp. YR568
GCGCAAGCCGCATGGCCGAGCAAGCCGATCAAGTTTGTGGCGGTCTTTCCGCCCGGCGGCTCGGTCGATCAGGTGGCGCGCATTCTGGCTGTACCCCTGTCGCAGCAACTCGGGCAGTCCATCATCATCGAAAACAAGGGTGGCGCATCCGGCGCCATCGGGGCAGCTGCTGTTGCGGCTGCGCCTGCCGACGGCTACACCTTTGCGGTGGTTTTTGACACACACGGCGTCAACCCCAGCCTGATTCCAGGCCTGCCTTTTGACACGCGCAAAGACCTGGCGGCAGTTTCGCTTATCGGCACGTCGGCCATGGTGCTGGCCACCTTTTCGGGCTCTGAGTACAAAAATTTTGGTGATGTCGTGGCTGCCGCCAAAGCCAAGAAAAACGTCAACTATGGAAGTATCGGTTCGGGCAGCCTGGGCCACCTGGCCATGGCCTTGCTCAGCAAAAGCGGCAATATCGATTGGCAGCACGTGCCCTACAAAGGGGGTGGCCCGCTCATGATCGATGCGGTGGCCGGCCATGTGCCCTTGTCTATCGGCTCGGTGTTCGTGACCAAGCCGCACATTGACAGCGGCCGCATGCGCCCGCTGGCCGTCACCACCAGCAAGCGCGTGCCAGATCTGCCTAACGTGCCGACGGTGGCTGAAAGCGGTTTTGCCGGCTTTGATGCGCCCGCATGGTGGGCCATTCTGGCGCCGGCCAAAACCCCGCCTGAAGTGCTGAAGCGCATGAACGAAGAAATTAACAAGGCCCTGAAAAATCCGGACATCGCTAAAAAGCTGGACGCTCAGGGCATTGACATCGTTGGGGGCACACCCGCAGCAGCAGATGCTTTCATCGGCAAGCAGATCGACATCTGGGCCAAGGTGGTCAAAGACAACAACATCAAGCCGGACTGATTTTCCTAGGTCCTCTGGCACAAAGGCGCAGCGGGTCCGCGCCTTTTTTGTGGCTGCCCTTGGCTCAGGCCTCTGGCGTCACACCCAGCGCCACCAGAAAGCGCGCCACCATGTTGTAAGTGGCAATCGCGCTGGTCAGCTCAACAATTTCGGTGTTGTCAAAGTGCCGGCGCAAGCTGGCAAAAACAGCGTCGCTGACTTTCACATCCAGCGTCATCTGCGCGGCGTACTGAATGACCAGCGCTTCAATGTCCCCGAGGGCAGGGTGCGCCGTTGACACGCGTGCGTTGTGGATCACCGCGTTCAGTGCATCCAGCTCTGCCTGCACGCCGCCGGCTTTGAGGAAGTCCGGCGCATGGTGTTTGTATTCGTAGACTGCGCCGGTCAGCAGGGCCACGGTGCAAATGCCTAGTTCGCGCAGCTTCCAGCTGGTGGGCAGGCCTGAGCGTACGGCGCCCAGGTAGATGTTCCAGGCGCGCGCCAGAGGCTCGCTCCACAGCAGCGCCTTGTCCAGGTTGATCATGGCGCCGCCGCGGCGCTTGAGAATGGCGTCGATCAGGTCTTGCGGTTGAGGCTTCAGGGCGGGTGTCCATTCGGGGATGCGCAGCATGTTTTCTTTCTGAAATTCGGTGTTGAAGGAGCTCATGTTAATGCCTCAGACCCGCCCCCCAAGGCCAGCGGATAATGTGCCGATGCGAATTCGATTCACCAAAATGCAGGGCGCCGGCAACGATTTCGTGGTGCTTGATGAGACCCGCGGGCTGCTGGGTCTGACGGGTGTGCAATACCGTTTTCTGGCCAACCGGCATTTTGGTGTGGGTGCAGACCAGATTCTCAGCGTCCGTCCTGCCCCGGCGGGCAGCACGGACATTGATTTTGCTTACGCCATTCACAACGCCGACGGCAACGAGGTCGAGCACTGCGGCAACGGCGCGCGTTGCTTTGTGCGCTATGTGCGTGACCAGCACCTGAGCGAGCGCGACACAGTGCGTGTGCAAACTTTGAACCGTGTGCTCGCTTTGCACATGGCGGCAGACGGCCGCGTCAGTGTTGACATGGGCGCACCCGTTTTTGAGCTGTCCGCACTGCCGTTTGACGCAAGCGGTTTGCAAGCCCGCAATACCCTGGGTTGGTCCACCTGGCCCCTGGAGGTGACGGCGCATGGCCAGCAGACCATCTTGCACACGGCGGTTTTGTCGATGGGCAACCCGCATGCGGTGCAGTTGGTCGACAACGTGGACAGCGCGCCCGTGGCTGAGTGGGGTCCGCAAATTGAAAGCCATCTACGCTTTGCCCGGCATGTGAATGCCGGCTTCATGCAGTTGCTATCGCGCACTGAAATGCGCCTGCGTGTGTATGAGCGTGGCGCCGGCGAAACCCTGGCTTGCGGCACCGGGGCTTGCGCGGCCGTGGTGGCCGGTATCCGTCTGGGCTTGTTGGACAGCCGGGTCGATGTGCACACGCGCGGCGGCCTACTGACTGTCGACTGGCCTGGCGGCGCCGGGCAACTGGACGCTGCAGTAACCCTCAGCGGGCCGGCTACACGGGTGTTTGACGGCGAAATTGAGATACCGGATGCCTGAAGACCGGCTGCCAGCCAGCCCCACTTCAATTTAAGGACAATGCCAGACATGAACCAGAATCCACCTTCCATGCAACACCCCATCACTGAAGACGACATCGCTAATTTTCTGGCCAACACGCCGGACTTTTTCGAGCGTCACGCTGAACTCCTGGCCACCGTGCAACTCTCCAGCGGGCATGGCGCTCGCGCCGTAAGCTTGCAGGAGCGCCAGGCGGGCATGTTGCGCGACAAGATTCGCGGCCTGGAGTCGCGTCTGGTGGACATGCTGCGGCACGGTCAGGAGAACGTCAACATAGCCGACAAGATGCAAAGCTGGATACGCAGCTTGCTGATGACTCCGTCGCCGGCGCAGTTGCCGGCGACCATTGCGCGTGAATTGCAAACGCAGTTTGGAGTGCCGCAAGTGGCCATCAAGCTTTGGGATGTGGCAGCCCCCTTTGCGGCCAGTGACTTTGCGCAGGGCGCCAGTGAAGCGGCGCGCACAGCCGCTGCGGCCTTGACCACGCCCTTTTGCGGCCCTGCGACGGGGCTGGAAGCCGTCAGCTGGTTGGACGAGCCGGCCGCTGCCCGTTCAGTTGCCCTGATTGCGCTGCGCTCGCAGGCTGCTCAAGCGCCTTTCGGCATGCTGGTGTTGGCCTCCAACGAGCCCCAGCGCTTTGCCAGCGACATGGCCACCGACTTTTTGCAAAGCATCGGCGAGCTGGCCAGCGCGGCACTGTCGCGCCTGCACCATCCGGCTGCCGGCAAGGCCTGAGGACGCAACCCATGCCGGACCCGCTGGTCCTGCGTTACCTCGGCCATGTGCGCTTTGAAAAGCGCCTGGCAGAGCGCACTGTCACGCTGTACACGCTGGACTTGGACAAGCTCCAAAGCCTGGCGGCTCAGGCCGGGGTG
>CAMBWM010000276.1 GCA_945871335.1 Polaromonas sp. YR568
GAGGTCAGCAGCGAAGAGTGGAACCAGCCGCGGTGCTGGTCATGGCCTTCAAGGTACAGGTCGGCCGGCCAGTTGGATTGCGCGGCATGGCTGTGGCGCAGCACGTGGTCGTGCGTGGTGCCGGAGTCAAACCAGACGTCCAGGATGTCAGTGCACTTCAGGTAGTCAGGGGCGTCGGCGCCGATCAGGGATTCGGGCGTGGCTTTGCTCCAGGCCTCGATGCCGCCGGCCTCCACCATGGCGGCGGCCTGGTCGATGATCTCCATGGTGCGCGGGTGCAACTCGCCGGTGGCGGTGTGGATGAAAAACGGCAGCGGCACGCCCCAGTTACGCTGGCGGCTGATGCACCAGTCGGGCCGGCCGGCGATCATGTCGCGCAGGCGGGTCTTGCCGTTGTCGGGGTAGAACTGTGTCTCGTCGATGGCGCTGAGTGCCAGCTGGCGCAAACTTTTGGTGGCTTTGTCTTTGGCGAAAACGCCTTCGTTGCCCTTGCCCTCGGCGTCCATGCGGATGAACCACTGGGCTGCCGCGCGGTAAATCACCGGCGTCTTGTGGCGCCAGCAGTGCGGGTAGCTGTGGGTGATGTCGTGCGTGGCAAACAGGCGGCCGTGATCGCGCAGTTTGTCAATCACCAGCGGTGCGGCTTTCCAGATATTCAGGCCGCCAAAGAAAGGCAGCTCGTCCACATAGCGGCCGTTGCCCTGCACCGGGTTGAGGATGTCGTCGTAGGCAATACCGTTGGCCACGCAGGAGTTAAAGTCTTCCACGCCATAAGCGGGCGAAGAGTGCACGATGCCGGTGCCGTCGTCGGCGGTGGCGTAGTCGGCTAGAAAGACCGGTGAAAAGCGCTTGTAGCCATAGACGCCGTGTTCGTCGGCCACGTCGTGCAGCGGGTGTTTGAACTTGATCAGGCCGAGCTTTTCGCCCAAGGTGGTGGCCAGCACGGTGCCCGTGAGTGCATAGCGTGCCAGACATTTTTCGACCAGCACCGAGGCCAGCACCAAGAGGCCGCGTTCGGTGTCGACCAGCGCGTACTCCAGCGCCGGGTTCAGGTTCAGCGCCTGGTTGGCCGGAATGGTCCAGGCCGTGGTGGTCCAGATAACCGCAAAGGCTTCTTGGGTCAAGCTTTTCAGACCAAAGGCGGCGGCCAGTTTGTCGGGCTCGGCGCAGGCAAAGCCGACGTCCAGCGTCTGCGACTTTTTATCGGCGTATTCGATCTCAAACTCAGCCAGCGAGGAGCCGCAGTCAAAACACCAGTACACAGGTTTGAGGCCGCGGTAGACAAAGCCGCGCTCCATGATTCGTTTGAGCGCGCGGATCTCATTGGCCTCGTTGCCGAAATCCATGGTGCGGTACGGGTTGTCCCACTCGCCCAGCAAGCCCAGGCGCTTGAAGTCGGCCATCTGGCCGACGATTTGCTCACTGGCAAAGGCGCGGCTTTTGGCCTGCACCTCGTCACGTGACAGGTTACGGCCGTGTAATTTCTCGATGGCGTTTTCAATCGGTAAACCGTGGCAGTCCCAGCCCGGCACGTAGACCGCGTCCAGGCCCTTGAGCTGGCGGGCCTTGACAATCATGTCTTTGAGCACTTTGTTGACCGCGTGGCCGATGTGGATCTTGCCGTTGGCGTACGGCGGGCCGTCGTGCAGCACAAACTTAGGAGCCCCCAGTCGCACATCGCGCAGCTTTTTGTAAATCCCTTTGTCTTCCCAGGCTTGGACCCAGCCCGGCTCGCGCTTGGGCAGGTCGCCGCGCATCGGGAAAGGTGTGTCGGGCAGGTTCAGGGTGCTGCGGTAATCGGTTTTGTTGTCAGACATGGCGGTTTGGGGGAAAGCTTCAGGGCTGGAAAATTCAGCCCCGGGGAACAGGGCTTGCTGCGTTAAGTTCTCGGTGGCGCTGTCGGCCATCGGCAGGGACGAGATCGTCTAAATTCGGTCGCGCGTGGTTTGCCGACTGGTTTGGGTGTGCTTGGAGTCAAAGTAAGCCCGTGCAAGCTCACAGTCCCGGGCGATGCCTTGTTGCAGCGCCTCCAGGCCGTCGTATTTGAGCTCGTCGTGCAGTTTGTGCAACAGTTCCACCTGAACGATTTTACCGTAGGCACTGTCGATCCCGGTCTGGCTGCGCCAGCTCAGGCAGTGCACTTCCAGCAGCACGCGACCGGCGTCTTCTACTGTGGGGCGTATGCCCAGGCTGGCCACGCCGTTTACCGGCTCAGGGCCCAGACCGTGGGTGCGTACCACAAAAATCCCCGTTGCTGCGGGCTTGTCGCGGCGAAATGCAATGTTCATTGTGCGAAAGCCCAGCTCGCGGCCCAGCTTTTTGCCATGCACCACATGGCCCGAGACGCTGTAAGGCCGGCCCAGCAGGCGGGCGGCAGTGTCCATCTGTCCCTGAGCCAGGGCCAGGCGCACGGCCGAGCTGGAAACGCGCGCACCATGAACTTCGTAGCTGTCCATGCGGGCGACCTCAAAGCCGCCGGCTTTACCAGCCGCATCCAGCATGGCGTAGTCGCCGGTGCGTTGGCTACCGAAACGGAAATCATCACCGACCAGCACATAACGCACCTGCAGACCTGTGACCAGCACGTCTTGAATGAAGGCGGCCGCGCTTTGCGAGGCCAGTCGGGCGTTGAAGGGCAGCACCACGGCCTGGTCGATGCCGCAGCGTGCCAGCTCGGTGAGCTTGTCGCGCAGGGTCGAAATACGGGTGGGTGCGCTCTGGGGGGCGAAGTATTCGCGCGGGTGCGGCTCAAAGGTCATCACCCGGGCCGACAGGCCGCGCTGCTGTGCTTCGTTTTTAAGCACCGCCAGCATGGCATGGTGGCCACGGTGCACCCCGTCAAAGTTGCCGATGGTCAGCGCGCAGGGCTGGGACAGCACCGGGTGCTGGTGACCGCGAAAGATTTTCATGCTCCTGATTATCGTTTTTTGTGGCGGGCCACCCGTGCGGCCGGCATGGCCCCGGACTGGACGCCGGAGCGCCGACATCAATTGCCTGTATATTGGCGCAAAGACGGCGGGGTTCGCAGAGCATGTGACCTTGACCGGGCCTGATGCTCAACGCCGGTTTCCATTGCCCATGGAGGTTCCTTTGAAAGTCTTGAAGCTGTCCGCACAGGGATTGCCACAATCGTGGATCAGCCTGGAGCAAGCCGTGTTGCATTACGCCACCGGTGATGTGCGCTGGGAGGCCGGCGCGCAAGTGGCGGTGTTTCGTGGCGGCCACAACGCCCGCACCGGCGAGCAGTCTTGCATCACGGTCAACAGCATCATTGGCACCCGTGGCGTGCCCAACATCAACCCTTTTGATTTGATGCCGGGCCTGACCAATGGCAAGTTGTTTGTGCGTGATCGCAATATCTGCGCCTACTGCGG
>CAMBWM010000277.1 GCA_945871335.1 Polaromonas sp. YR568
CAGCAGGTGCATGACACCGACTGGCATCTGGAACGGCTGTACGGTTTTGCCGATGATTTGGGGGCCTCGGTGCTGGTCGCAACGCATTCGCGTTACGTGATCGACCTGAACCGCCCGCCTGACAACCAGAACCTTTACCCGGGCCAGGACACCACCGCTTTATGCCCGACAGACACCTTTGACAAAACGCCGATCTACGCCAAGGGTGATGTTCCTGACGACTTCGAAACGGCAGAAAGGCGTGAGGCCATTTGGCAGCCATACCACCAACAGCTGCAAGCCGAGCTGACACGACTGCGGGCCACATACGGCAGAGTGGTGCTTTGGGATGCGCACTCAATCCGTTCCGTGCTACCGCGGTTTTTTGAAGGCAAACTCACTGACTTAAATTTGGGCACTGCCAACGGCGAGAGTTGCGACCCTGAGCTGGCGCAGACCCTGTTGGCCATCGGGCAAACCGCCACAGGCTTGAGCGCAGTACTTAATGGCAGATTCAAAGGCGGTCACATCACGCGCAGCTACGGCCGGCCAGCGCAAGGAGTACATGCCATTCAGCTGGAAATGACGCAGTGCAGCTACATGCAAGAAGAGATGCCCTTTGACTACCTGCCCGAAGTGGCAGCACGCGTGCAGCCCCACTTGCGACAAATGCTTCAAGCAGCGCTGGACTTTGCGCGCAGCCATCAGCGCTAAACTGCTTCCTCTCAGCTTCACCCAACGACATGTTGTCGCCAAAGAATGTTTGACCAGATGTCCCTTAAATCGATGACTAGCCCTTTGGCTGGCGCTTCAGTTGTCCATGCGGGTTTGTGGCTTTCTTCCCTAGTCAGTCAAAATCTGTCAAGTGGTCAATACGACGTCAGCTTCAAAAAGTACACAACATAATGCCTTCAATAGCCAGCTAAAGGATTCTGTAGTGCCTCTCTGCGTTGATCAAACCGCTTTCCTCAAGACCTGGCTCAAGATACCCATGAGAACCGGTGCGACGGTCCCCTCCAGCAAAGTTCTGGCTCGCCTCATCACCGGCGACATAGTGTCCAACGGCGAACCCGTCATCGAACTGGGTCCGGTAGCAGACCAAAAAGCCGTGGGCAGCATAGCCTTGGGCCAGCGCGCTGACCTGCAGGAACTCGACACCGACCACCCCGCCCTGCTGGGCCTGCCGGTGGACAGCCTGCTGGAAGCCTGTGAGTTTTCCGAGCCCGGCCCGCAACCGTGCCGCAACAGGTTGGCCGACCCCCAAGTGACCACAGATTTGCCCCCATGCGCACCGATTGGCAGCAGCTGCTGCCAGGAGCGCGCGGGGAGTCCCCCTCTTTTTAAATCCTGAATCCTTTCTTCACCCCATGTCTATCCTTGATCTCACCGAACCCCATGTGTTTTTGCGCAACTGCTGGTATGTGGCCAGCGTCTCACGCGAAGTCGCGCGCAGCCCAAAGGCTGTGCACCTGCTCGACGATAACGTAGTGCTCTACCGCCGCGAAGACGGCTCGCCCGTGGCCCTGGAAGACGCCTGCCCGCACCGCAAGCTGCCGCTGTCCATGGGTCGCATCAAAGGCGACGCCATCGAGTGCGGCTACCACGGCCTGACCTTCGACTGCGGCGGCACATGCATCGAGGCGCCCACGCAGGCGCAGATTCCGGCCCTGGCACGGGTTCGCAGCTACCCGGTGCAAGACCGCTACGGCTTGCTCTGGATCTGGATGGGCGATCCCGCATTGGCCGAGCTTACGCCGGTGCTGGAGATCGAGCACCATAACGACCCTGGCTGGCACATGACCACCGGCGACAGCCTGCACTGCGGCTGCCACTACCTCTGGCTGGTCGACAACCTGCTGGACCCGTCCCACGTGGCCTGGGTGCACCGCAACAGCTTTGCCTCTTCTGGCACCGAGGACACGCCGCTGCAAATTGAGGCCGACGCGCAGGGCGTAGTCTGCAGCCGCTGGATCTACGGCCAGCCGCCGCCGCCGTTTTACGCGTCGCTGGTCAAGTTCGAGGGGCCGGCCGACAGGTTGCAGCACTACGAGGTACGCCTGCCGTCCATCGCCATCAACCGCAGCACCTTCGCGCCGGCCGGCATGGGCGGGCCGGGAGTGGGCGAGGATGCACGCATTTACCGTATGGTGTCCTACAACTTCCTAACGCCCGTCGATGCCAACAACACCCTGTACTTCTGGCTGCAGCACCGCAATACCGACCCGCAGGACCAGGCTCTGACCGAGCGCATCGCCGCCGGTGCCAAGGCCGCCTTCGAAGAAGACCGCCAGATTCTGGAGGCCGTACACCAGGGTATGAAGCACAAGCGTACGCCCCACATCGGCTTGCTGCTGGACGCCGGAGCTTCCCGACTACGCCGGGCCCTGGCCGAGCGCATTGCGGCCGAGCAGGCCTAGGGGAAGGCATGAATACGATCACACCGGGCCGGCTGGGCTGGCAACTGTTGCGCGAGATTCGCCGGGCTCCCCAGCGCCTCGACTTGTCGCCCTTGGCCTGGGCCGAGGTGCAGGCCAGCGCCGATGCGGTGGCCCGGGTGCTGGCCAGCGGCCAGGTGGTCTACGGCCTGAACACCGGCTTTGGCAAATTGGCCAGCACCCGCATTCCGGACAGCGACCACGCCCAGCTGCAACTCAATTTGCTGCGCTCGCACGCCGTGGGCGTGGGCGAGCCCATGACGGACGCCGTGGTGCGGCTGATGCTGCTGCTCAAGGCGGCCAGCCTGGGGCGCGGCCACTCCGGCGTGAGCCCGGCCCTGGTGCGCGGCCTGCTGGACCTGCTGGCGCACGATCTGTTGCCGGTAGTGCCGTGCAAGGGCTCGGTGGGCGCCAGCGGCGACTTGGCACCCTTGGCCCACCTGTGCCTGCCGCTGATCGGCGAGGGCCAGGTGCGGCTGCGCGGCCAGACCCTGCCCGCTGGTCAGGCCCTGCAGGCCTGCGGTCTGCAGCCAATCGCGCTGGGGGCCAAGGAGGGCTTGGCGCTGATCAACGGCACCCAGGCCTCTGCCGCACTGGCCATTGAAGGCTTGTTTGCCGCCGAGCAGCTGCTGTGCGCGGGCGTGATGGTGGGAGCGCTCACGCTGGACGCTGCGCGTGGCAGCGACGCGCCCTTTGACCCGCGCATCCATGCGCTGCGTGGCCAGCCGGGTCAGATGGACACCGCCGCCGCCTACCGTGCGCTGCTGGACGGCAGCGAAATCCGGCGCTCCCACCTCGTCGATGACGAGCGCGTGCAAGACCCCTATTGCCTGCGCTGCCAGCCGCAGGTCATGGGCGCCTGCCTGGACCAGCTGCGCCACGCAGCGCAGGTGCTGCTGCGTGAAGCCAACGCGGTGACCGACAACCCGCTGGTCTTTCACGGCCCGGGCGGGGACGCG
>CAMBWM010000278.1 GCA_945871335.1 Polaromonas sp. YR568
CGCTGAGTTCGGTGGACTGCAGCCAAGGGTGGTCGTGGCCCTGCACCACCCACAGCGTATTGGTCTCTAAGTCTTTGCGCGCAACAAACCAGGGCTCATGCTCGCCGGCACCGCGCTGGCCCTGGGCCTGGATCGCTTTGAGCTCGGCGCCCTTGGCCTTGACGCCGCCTATACCCAGGCCCTGGCGCTGGCCCAGCGTGTAAAAACTCAGGCCCACGTGTTCGCCCAGCACGCGGCCTTTGTCGTTTTGGATCGGACCCGGTGCCTTGGCGATGTAGCGGTTGAGGAACTCTCTGAAAGGCCGCTCGCCAATGAAGCAGATGCCGGTCGAGTCCTTCTTTTTGGCGTTGGGCAGACCGATCTCGTCGGCGATGCGGCGCACCTCGGTCTTATGCAGCTCGCCGACAGGGAAAAGCGTCTTGGAGAGTTGCGCCTGGTTGAGGCGGTGTAAAAAATAACTTTGGTCTTTAGCCGGGTCCAGGCCCTTGAGCAGCTCGTGCAGGCCAGTGGCTGGGTTCAGGCGCACACGGGCGTAGTGGCCGGTGGCAATTTTCTCGGCGCCCAGGCGCATGGCGTGGTCGAGAAAAGCTTTGAACTTGATCTCGGCATTGCACAGGATGTCGGGGTTGGGCGTGCGGCCGGCCTGGTATTCACGCAAAAACTCGGCGAACACGCGATCCTTGTATTCGGCGGCAAAGTTGACATGCTCGATCTCGATGCCCAGCACGTCGGCCACGGCGGCGGCGTCCACAAAGTCGATGTTGGAGGAGCAGAACTCGCTGTCGTCGTCATCTTCCCAGTTCTTCATGAAGATGCCGATGACCTCGTGGCCCTGCTGCTTGAGCAGGTGGGCGGTGACGGCCGAATCCACACCGCCGCTCAGGCCGACCACGATGCGCTGTTTGTTTCCCTGTTGCATGACGGGGATTATCCCTGCCATGCAGCGGTCCGCTTAGCCTCAGCCTTTGCGCGCAGCCAGCACGCGGTCCACCATCACGCCTGCCTGGCCGAGGTTGTTCATGGGATCGCAAAAGCCGGCGAGCTGCTCGCGGGTCACGTGCTTGTTGATCTGCGGATGCTCGGCCAGCAGATCGATCAACGGGCGCTGCTGCTTGAGTGCGTCGCGGCAGATGTCATAGACCAGGTCGTGCGCGGACTCGCGGCCGATGTAGGGGCCCAGGCCCATCATCACGGCTTCAGACATCACCAGACCGTGCGTCATATCGATGTTACGGCGCATCTGCGCGGCGTCCACTTCCAGCCCCGCCAGAATGAACTTGGTCTGCTTGAGCGCACCCGACATCAGGCAAAAAATCTCGGGCATGGCCACCCATTCGATTTCCCAGGGGCCGGTCGAGCGTTCGTGGTCGGCCACCATCGCGTCCATAAGCGAGGCGGCGAGCTGGCGCACCACTGAGATGTTGGCATGAATGTAGAGGCAGGAGATCGGGTTGCGCTTTTGCGGCATGGTGCTGGACGAACCACGGCCGGGCGCAAAGGGCTCGAACACCTCGGCCACTTCGGTTTGCATGAGCAGTTTCACGTCCATGGCGATCTTGCCGAGCGAGCCGCCGACGATACCCAGAAAGGCACCGACCTCGGCAAAGTTGTCGCGCACGGTGTGCCACGAAATCAGCGGCTGACCCAAGCCCAGCTCTTTCATGAGGCCGGCTTGGGTTTCCATGGCGCCGGTTTCCAGCGACGACAGCGTACCCGAAGCGCCGCCGAATTCGCCCACCAGCACGCGCGGCTTGAGCTGCTCGAGCCGCTCGCGGTGGCGCTCGATGCCGGCCAGGATGCTGGCCATCTTGTAGCCAAAGGTAATCGGTGTCGCTTGCTGCAAATTGCTGCGCCCGATGATGGGCGTGTCGCGATGCGTTTTGGCCAGCTTGGCCAGCGAGTCCGAGATATCTTTCAGGTCGGCTTCAACCAGCGCCAGGCCTTCGCGGATTTGCAGCACGGCGGCGGTGTCGGTGATGTCTTGCGTGGTCGCGCCCCAGTGGCAGTACTCGCCGAGCTTGTCACGGCAGTGGGCGTTGATCTGGTTGACCACGGCAATGATGGGGTAGCCGATCTGCTCGGTCTTGGCCTTGAGTTGGGCCCAGTCAATCTGGCTGAGTTCGCAGTTCTTAACGATCTCTTCGGCCGCTTCTTTGGGGATGATGCCCAGCTCACCCTGCACCTTGGCCAGCGCGCGTTCGATGTCGAGGTATTTGGCGGTGCGGTTCTCGTCGCTCCAGACCTGGCGCATGGCCGCGTCGCTGAACATGTCGCCGAAAATCTTGGAGTCAATGATGGTTGAAGGCATGGTCGTTTTTAAAAGGTTAAAGATTCAGAAGGAATAATTTCAGCACAAGTATTCACAGGGCCTGGTTTCACACCACGCCTTGTTCGCGCAGCGCCGCAATGGCTTCGGCGCTGTAGCCGTAGCGACTCAATATGGCATCGGTGTGCTGGCCCAGCGCGGGCACCGCGTCCATGCGCGGCTCGCCATGTTGCCACGAGCCCGGCGGCAGCAGCGCGGGTATGGCGCCGGCCGAAGTCTCCACTTGCCGCCAGCGCCCGCGTGCCTTGAGCTGGGGATGCGCCCAGACTTCTTCCATGGTGTTGACCTGGGCATTCGCAATGCCGGCGGTCTCCAGCCGCTCGGCCAGCTGAGCGGCCGTCAGGCTGGCAAAGGCCTGAAGAATCAGCGCAGACAACTCGGCGCGTGCAGCGCTGCGCTTGGCGTTGCTGGCAAAGCGCTCCTCGCCGGCCAGCTCGGGTTGCAGTAAGACCTTGTCGCAAAAAACCTTCCACTCGCGCTCGTTTTGCAGACCCAACATGACGGTTTTGCCGTCACCGGCGGCAAACGGGCCGTAAGGGTAAATGGTGGCGTGGCTGGCGCCGGTGCGTGGTGGCGGCGGCGCGCCATCAAAGGCGTAGTACAGCGGGTAACTCATCCACTCGGACAACGACTCCAGCATCGACACATCGATGCGCTGGCCTTCGCCGGTTTGTTGGCGGTGCATGAGCGCGGCCAGGATGTTGGTGTAGGCGTACATACCGGCGGCAATGTCGGCCATCGAGTTGCCGGCCTTGGCGGGTGTCTCCGGCGTGCCGGTGATCGACACAAAACCGGCCTCGCTTTGAATCAACAGGTCGTAAGCTTTCTTGTCGCGGTAAGGGCCGGGATTTTGCGGGTCATCGCCGTAACCCGAGATGTCGCAAACAATGATGCCGGGCTTCACTTTGGACAGCGCTTCAAACGACACACCCAAGCGCGCCGCCGCGCCGGGCGCCAGGTTTTGCACCACCACATCGGCCTCTTCAAGGATCAGACGCATCAAGACTTTTTGCGCCTC
>CAMBWM010000279.1 GCA_945871335.1 Polaromonas sp. YR568
CGCTTACCTGGGCGACGAGGCCCTGCCGATATGACCGCCACGAATGATTTGCTGAGCATCTCCGGCATCGAGGTTTGCTACGGTGATGCGCAAGCCCTGTTCGGTGTCGAGCTGCGCATTGCCGAAGGTGAATTTGTCACGCTGCTGGGACGCAACGGCATGGGCAAGACCACCACCGTGCGCACGGCCAGCGGCATCCTGCATGCGCGCAGCGGCAGGGTCCAGTTTGCCGGGCAGGATGTCTCACGCTGGCCTTCTTACAAAATTGCGCGCCTGGGGCTGGGGCTGGTGCCAGAGCAGCGCCAGGTTTTTCCTAACCTTACAACGTATGAAAACCTGGTTGCCACGGCGCACAACCGCCTGCAGCGAAGCGACCCCTGGACACTTGAGCGCGTTTACCGGCTTTTCCCAAGACTGAAAGAGCGTGCCGGCAACCTGGGCGCCAACCTGTCCGGAGGTGAGCAGCAGATGCTGGCCATCGGGCGGGCGCTCATGACCAACCCGCGCCTGCTGGTGCTGGACGAAGCAACCGAAGGCCTGGCACCGCTGGTGCGCAGTGAAATATGGTCCTGCCTTGAGTCGCTGAAAAATACCGGCCTGTCGGTGCTGGTCATCGACAAAAACATCGGCCCCTTGCTGCGCATTGCCGACAGCCACTTTGTGCTGGAGAAGGGACGTACCGTCTGGAGCGGCAGTTCACAAAGCCTGCTGGACCAGAAAGACATCCTGAAAGAAACACTTGGCGTCTGAGGGCGGTGCGGGCCCGGCCGGGTGGCGCAGTTTTAGCCCTGAAGAACTGGCGCGCCAATACAGTCCCCGCAGTACCGTAGACAACCTGGACGCGTTACTGCAAGACTACCGCGTACAGTCGCAGCCCATGTATGAACTGCCGCACCTGCGCGATCTGCGCTACGGGCCGCAAGCCGACGAGTTGCTCGATTTATTTCCGGTACCAGGCCGTACTGATGCGCCCTTGTTTGTCTTCATTCATGGTGGTTACTGGCGCGCGCTTGGCAAGCAAGATTCGGTTTTCATGGCGCGCAATTTCACTGCGCACGGTGTGGCGGTGGCCGCTGTCAATTACCAGTTGGCGCCCGCGGCGCGGCTTAGTGACATCGTGGCGCAATGCCGCCGCAGCCTGGCCTGGCTTTACACGCATGGCCCAGCGCACGGCATCGATGTACGGCGGATCGTATTGGGCGGCAGCTCGGCCGGCGCGCATCTGGCGGCCATGCTGCTGGCGCCAGGCTGGCAGGCGGCCTTGGGCTTGCCGCCGGATGTGGCCCAAGCCGGCGTTCTGGTCAGTGGCCTGTATGACTTGGCGCCTGTGCAGCAAACCACGCCCAACGATTGGCTGGCGCTGGACAGCTCAGAGGCCGCAGCGCTCAGCCCGCAGAGTTGCTTGCCTGAAGCCGGTGCCCGCTTGTGTATCGCCACGGCAGAAAAAGACACCGATGAATTCAAACGCCAATCGCTGGACTACGCAGCGGCCTGCACCCGGCATGGATGTGCGGTGCAGTATGCACAAATAGCGGGGCGCAATCACTTTGATGTGATCATGGACTGGATGAACCCGCAAGCGTCGCTGACGCAAAGCACCTGGGATTTGCTGGCCCCGGCTTAGAGTGCTTTGCGTTTGCGAGGCACTGGCCGCTGACTTTGGCTACACATCTCGGTGACCACAGTTTTGAAATGCACTAAAAACGCTTGGCATGGGCCGCTCAGCTCGCGCTGGCTGTCGGTCAGCGCCACGATATCGCGCTGCATCACTGGGGCTGTCAAAGGCACGGCCACCACGCTGGGCGAGCGAGTGCGCGACAAAGCAAAAGAGGGCAAGATGGCCACGGCCAGACCGGCTTCGACCAGCCCGACCGCCGTGCTGACATGCGCTACCTCAAACGCCGGCACCACTGGCTCGCCGATTTCAGCAAAGCCGCGCTCTGCCAGTGAACGCAGGCCGCTGCCCGGACGAAGCAGTGCCAGCGGTTCGCCGACCAACTCGCTCCAGCGCACTTCTTTGCGTCCGGCCAAGGGGTGGTCGGCCAGGCAGGCCAGCATCAGCCTGTCCTGGTAGAGCGTTGTGGTCAGCAGTCCGGCCACTTCTTGGTCTGCGGTGCAAACCCCAAAATCGGCCCGACCCTCGCGCATGGCCTGCGCAATGCCATCCACCGGCAGGTCCAACAGGTCCACCGCGATGTCTGGAAAGCGCAGCCTGAAGCTGGCCAGTAATTGAGGCAGTAACGTAGCGGCCAGCAGCGGCGAGGTAGCGACCGCAAAACGACCGCGACGCCGCGCAGACAGTTGTCGTAAGCCGTCAAAAGCCTGATCCAGATCTTTAAACACCATTTGCACCGAGGGCAAGAGCGCCTGACCTTCTTCGGTCAGCACCACACGGCGTGTGGTCCTTTCAAACAAGCGAACGGCCAGCTCAGCCTCCAAGCTGCTCACCAGCATCGACAAGGCAGATGCCGTCAGGTGCAGCCGTCCGGCCGCCCGCGTGATGCTTTGCTCTTGCGCTACTGCCACAAAAGCGCGCAACTGGCGCAGCGTCACGGACTCGGGGCGGGCAGGGGTTTTGGGCGCACTCATGCGACTATTGTGCCGATGGATGAGGCGCCTTGAGCGCCTTGAGCACTTCCCCGCCAGTCATCACATCGCCGAACTGTTGGATGAAGGTCTCCAGTGTGGCCAGATGCTCGTCGTCTGACAGCGCGGCGCAGCAGTCCGAGACCATCACCACTTTGAAGTCCAACATCATGGCGTCGCGGGCGGTGGACTCGCAGCAGATGTTGGTCTTGGTGCCGGCGATCAGCAAGGTGTCGATGCCGAAGTTGCGCAGCATGGGCTCGAGCGTGGACGCACCGGCAATCAGCGCGCTGTAGCGGTTTTTAAACACGGTGACATCTTGTGGCGCAGTTTGCAGTTCATTCCAGACACTCTGGCGCCCTGGTGTCAGGCTTTGCAGCGTACGCGCACGCACTTCATCGGCCACCACATGGTTGAAGAATATCTCCCAGTCACTTTTGACATCCAGTTGCGTGTTGGCATGCAGCACCCAGAACACCGGTACCCCCAGGGCCCGCAAGCCATGCGTCAAATTATTGATGGGCGCCACGATGCTGCGCGAGACCGGCACCTCGGCCGGCGATCCCGGCTCGCAAAATGTGCTTTGCATGTCGATCACCAGCAAGGCTGTTCGCTTGGGGTCCAGCGTTTCAAACCAGTGGAACTTACCGCGCCGAGCCAGCACTCGTTCAACGATATGGCTGCGGATACTGACGTGATGCATGTTGAATTTCTCCAGGCAAACGGACTTTGCTTTGCAACA
>CAMBWM010000280.1 GCA_945871335.1 Polaromonas sp. YR568
GCGGTGTTTGGCATGCACAACTGGCCGGGTGCGCCAGTCGGCACCTTTGCAGTGAGCGCCGGCCCGGTGATGGCGTCGAGCAATGAATTCAAAATCACCGTTCGCGGCAAGGGCGGTCATGCGGCATTGCCGCACAACGGCATTGACCCTGTGCTGGTGGCCTGCCAGTTGGTGCAGGCTTTTCAAAGCATCATCACGCGCAACAAAAAGCCGGTGGACTCGGGCGTGATCTCGGTGACCATGATTCATGCCGGCGAGGCGACCAATGTGATCCCTGATACCTGCGAGTTGCAGGGAACGGTGCGCACCTTCAGCGTCGAGGTGCTCGACATGATCGAGTCGCGCATGCAAGCTTTGACCGAGCAGTTGTGTGCCGGCTTTGGCGCCAGCGCCGAGTTCGATTTTTCACGAAACTACCCGCCCACCATCAACAGCGCCCCTGAGGCCGACTTCGCACGCAAGGTGATGAACGGTATCGTGGGGGCTGACAAAGTGCTTCCCCAAGAGCCCACCATGGGCGCTGAAGATTTTGCTTATATGCTGCAGGCCAAGCCGGGCGCGTACTGCTTCATTTCCAATGGGGACGGCGCGCACCGCGAGATGGGCCATGGTGGCGGGCCTTGCATGTTGCACAACCCGAGCTACGACTTCAACGACGATCTGATTCCGCTGGGCGGCACTTACTGGGTTGAGCTGGCCACGCAGTGGCTGGCTGCGCCCGCCAAGGCTTGATCGCGCAGCTTCTTAGACCGTGTAGTTCAGCGCCATGCGCCCGCCGTCCACCACCATGATTTCGCCGGTGATGTAGCTGGCCGCATCGCTGGCCAGAAAGGCCACGGTGTTGGCAATCTCGGCCGGCTCGCCCAGCCGCCTCAATGGCGTGCGGCTCATGATGCGGGCTTTGGCTTCTTCGCTGGTCAGCACGGCTTTGGCGGCCAACTCTGTGGCAATGGTGCCGGGCGCCACAGCGTTCACGCGAATTCCCTTGTCGGCCAGCGACAGCGCCATCACGCGGGTGAGCTGGTTGATGCCGCCCTTGCTGACGTTGTAGCTGGCAATGCTCGGAATGGCCAGTGTGCCGTTGACCGAGCTCATGTTGACGATGCTGCCTTGGCCGACCCGGGCCATTTCCCGCGCCACGGCTTGCGCCACCAGAAAAGCGCCCTTGAGGTTGACGCGCAGCACGGCCTCAAAGTCGGCTTCGGTGATGTCCAGAAAATCACAGGCCTTGAAAATACCGGCGTTGTTGACCAGCACATCGATGCGGCCGTGAGCGGCGATAGCGGCGGCCACCAGCGCATCAACTTGGGCTTTGTCGCCCACATCGCAATGCACATACAAGCCGCCCAACTCGCTGGCCAGAGCAGCGCCGCGGGGGTCGTCAATGTCGGCGATCACCACCAGGGCGCCTTCACGGGCAAAGCGCCGGCAGCAGGCTGCGCCTATGCCTTGCGCGCCACCCGTGACCAGGCAGACACGGCCGGACAGGCCAAATGAAATCAGGGTAGAGTTGTCAGTGCTGGCGTTCATGCCCGCATGGTACCTGCCCAAGCAGCTTTAAAGTCGGCGGCGCTATCGGCGACTTGGGCGGGCGTCATGCCCGGCTTGAACAGCGCTGAGCCAAGGCCAAAGCCGTTGGCACCCGCATCGCGAAAAGCGGGCATGTTGAGCGGCGAGATGCTGCCCACGGGCAAGACCAGCGCATCGGCCGGCAAAACGGCACGCAGGGCCTTGAGCACTTGGGGCGTGATCATTTCGGCGGGGAATATTTTCAGGCCGCTGGCACCGGCGGCCAGTGCGGCAAACGCTTCGCTGGCGGTCATCACACCTGGCAGGCAGACCATGCCCAGGCGCACGGCTTCGGCCACAACCGCAGGATTGAAGTTCGGCGAGACGATCAGCTCTCCGCCGGCGGAATGCACCTGGCGCACATTCTCGGGGGTGAGCACCGTGCCGGCGCCCACCAAAGCCTGCGGAAAAGCCTGGCGCAAGGTGGCGATGCTTTGCAGTGGCTGGGGTGAATTCAGCGGGACTTCAATCAGATCCCAGCCGGCGTCAACCAAAACCTGGCCGACCGCCAGCGCCTCTAGAGGATGCAGACCGCGCAAGATGGCGACCAGCGGTAGTTGGCCCATGGCCGTCTTGAATTTTGTGTAGGGTGTCATGGTGTTCAGTGGTTGTCGCGCGGCACGAAAGAGCCGCGTTTGCCGACCAGAAAGTCCAGGTCAGCGCCTTCGTCGGCCTGCAGCACGCGGTCGATGTAAAGCTTCCAGTAGCCTGATGTCAGCGGTGGCTCGGGCGCCTTCCAGCTTTCGCGGCGGCGCGCCAGTTCTTCGTCGCTCACATGCAGGTGCAAGCGTCTGTTGGGCACATCGAGCTCTATCATGTCGCCATTGTGGACCAGCGCCAGCGGGCCGCCGGCAGCCGCTTCAGGCGCAGTGTGCAAGACCACAGTGCCATAGGCGGTGCCGCTCATGCGGGCGTCGCTGATGCGCACCATGTCGGTGATGCCTTTGCGCAGCACCTTGGGCGGCAGCGGCATGTTGCCGACTTCGGCCATGCCGGGGTAGCCCTTGGGGCCGCAGTTTTTGAGCACCATCACGCAGTTTTCGTCGATGTCCAGTGTCTCGTCGTCAATGCGGGCGTGAAAGTCTTCAATGGTTTCAAACACCACCGCGCGACCGGTGTGAACCATGAGCGCTGGGGTGGCGGCGCTGGGTTTGATGACCGCACCGCGTGGCGACAGGTTGCCGCGCAGCACAGCAATACCGGCTTTTTCTTTGAAGGGCGCAGACAGCGGCTTGATCACATCGGCATTGAAGTTCTCGGCGTCAGCGATATTGGCCGCCACCGTCTGGCCGTTGGCGGTGACGAGGTCCAGATGCAGGTGCTGAGAAATTTCTTTCATCACCACCGGCAGGCCGCCGGCGTAGCAGAAGTCTTCCATCAGGTACTTGCCTGAGGGTTGCAGGTTGACCAGGCAGGGCAGGTCGCTGGCCAGTCGGTCAAAGTCGTCCACCGTGAGTTTGAGTCCCAGTCGTCCGGCAATGGCGATCAGGTGAATCACCGCGTTGGTTGAGCCGCCAATGGCTGCCAGGGTCTTGATGGCGTTTTCAAAGGCTTCTTTGGTCAGGATTTTGGACAGCAGCTGGTCTTCATGCACCATGGCCACCGCGCGTCGGCCGGCCATGCGGGCCAGCACATTGCGCCGGCCATCGACAGCCGGGTAGGCAGCATTGCCGGGCAGGCCCACGCCCAGCGCCTCGACCATGCTGGCCATGGTGCTGGCCGTGCCCATGGTCATGCAGTGACCGTGGC
>CAMBWM010000281.1 GCA_945871335.1 Polaromonas sp. YR568
TAAAACACCCCGGCACTCAGCGCCCGCGGGCCCAGCGGGGCGACGGCCTGGTGAATGGCGCCTATGTGCTCGGGCGTGGTGCCGCAGCAGCCGCCGACGATGTTGACCAGGCCTTCGGCGGCGAACTCGCGCAGCAGGCGGCTGGTGACGTCTGGGGTTTCGTCAAAGCCGGTCTCGCTCATGGGGTTGGGCAGGCCGGCGTTGGGGTAGCAGCTGATGAAGGTGTCGCCGGCGACGCGGGCGAGCTCCTGAATGTAAGGGCGCATGAGCGTGGCGCCCAGCGCGCAGTTCAGGCCTATGGCCAGTGGCTGGGCGTGGCGCACGCTGTGCCAAAACGCTGTCACCGTTTGCCCGCTCAAAATGCGGCCGGAGGCGTCGGTCACGGTGCCGCTGATGATCAGCGGCAGGCGCTCGCCCGAGTTGTCAAAGTACTCGTCGATGGCAAACAACGCGGCCTTGGCGTTGAGCGTGTCAAAAACGGTTTCGACCAGCAGCACGTCGCTGCCGCCTTTGACCAGTGCTTCGGTCTGCTCGTAATAGGCTTGGCGCAGCTCTTCAAAGCTGGTGTTGCGCGCGCCCGGGTCGTTGACGTCGGGGCTGATGCTGGCGGTCTTGGGCGTGGGGCCCAGGGCACCGACCACGAAGCGCGGCTTATCGGGGGTGGAGAACTTGTCGCAGGCAGCGCGGGCGATGCGGGCGGACTCGTAATTCATCTCGACCGCCAGGCTGGCCATGTCGTAGTCGGCCTGGGCCACGGTGGTGGCGCCAAAGGTGTTGGTCTCTATCAAGTCCGCGCCGGCGGCCAGGTAGCCTTCGTGAATGTCACCGATGACGTCGGGGCGCGTGAGGCTGAGCAGCTCGTTGTTGCCCTTGACGTCTTTGTGAAAATCTTTAAACCGCTCACCGCGGTACTGCGCTTCATTGAGCTTAAAGCGCTGGATCATGGTGCCCATGGCGCCGTCGAGGATGGCGATGCGCTGCTGCAACAAGGCGGGCAGGGCTTGGGCGCGGGTGTAGATGGGTGAAGGCATCTGGCAATTGTAGGATGGCCCGGCCAAAGGCAGCCGGCAAACAAGGCGTCTTTAGCCTGACAATAGGCGCTTTGTGTGAACCGCCCTGGTGACGTTTAAGCGATGAAAAACCTGCAGCCCCGAGAAGCTTGGCAATTTGTGCAAAGCCAGCCCAACGTTTTGTTTGTGGATGTGCGCATGGAAATTGAGTCGCTCTACGTGGGGCGGCCGCCCGGAGTGGTCAATGTGCCCTGGTATGAATACCCCGCGCTGCAAGCCGACCCGGCGGCTTTTGCGGCCGCCGTGACGCGTGAGGCGCAAGACAAGACGCAGCCGGTGCTGCTGATCTGTCGCTCCGGACAACGCACACTGGATGCCGGCAAAGCGCTTGAAGACGCCGGCTTTGCCAACGTGG
Organism: Polaromonas sp. YR568; assembly: GCA_945871335.1. Next base: position 1,426 of record CAMBWM010000281.1, read on the forward strand.
CGCATGTTGTTCACGGCTTTGAAGGCGATCTCGATGCGCAGTTTCGCCGCTCCACATTGTCGGGCTGGCGCTTTGATGGCCTGCCCTGGGAACAGATGTGAGTGCTGAGGCGCCAGCCTCACCGCTGGACATTTTGGGCGAGATCTTCGGCTACAACAGCTTTCGCGGTCCGCAAGAAGCCATCGTCAACCATGCAGTGGCCGGCGGCGACGCGCTGGTCTTGATGCCCACTGGCGGCGGCAAGTCGCTGTGCTACCAAATACCCGCCATTGCGCGCCAGCAGGCCGGCCACGGGGTGACCATCGTGATTTCGCCCCTGATCGCGCTGATGCACGACCAGGTCGGCGCGCTGCACGAGGCCGGTGTGTCGGCGGCCTTTCTCAACTCAACGCAAACGCAAGAAGAAAGCAGCGCACTCGAAATGCAACTGCTACGCAATGAGCTGACGCTGCTGTATGCCGCGCCCGAGCGCATCAACACGCCGCGCATGAAGGGCTTGCTGACATCGCTGCACGAGCGCGGCCTGCTCAGCCTGTTTGCGATTGATGAGGCGCATTGCGTGAGCCAGTGGGGCCACGACTTCCGGCCCGAATACCGCTCGCTAAGCCTGCTCCACGAAAGCTTTCCCGACGTGCCGCGCATGGCACTCACCGCCACCGCCGACGCGTTGACGCGCCAGGACATGGTCGAGCGGCTCAAGCTGGAAGACGCGCGCGAATTCATCAGCAGTTTTGACCGGCCCAACATCCGCTACAGCATCGTCGAGAAGACCGACCCGACGCGGCAGCTGCTGCGCTTCATAGAAACCGAGCATGCCGGCGAGGCCGGCATCGTCTACTGCCAATCGCGCAAGCGGGTCGAAGAAATCGCTGACATGCTGCAAGACGCCGGCCTCAAGGCCATGGCTTACCACGCGGGCCTGGACGCGTCGTTGCGTCAGCAGCGGCAAGACCGTTTCCTGCGTGACGACGGCATGATCATGGTGGCCACCATTGCGTTTGGCATGGGCATCGACAAGCCCGATGTGCGCTTTGTGGCACACCTGGACATGCCCAAAAACATCGAAGGCTACTACCAGGAGACCGGCCGCGCCGGCCGCGACGGACTGCCAGCCGACGCCTGGATGGTCTACGGCCTGCAAGACGTGGTCAACCAGCGCCGCATGATCGACACCAGCGAAGTCGCCAGCGAAGAGTTCAAGCAGGTCATGCGCGGCAAGCTAGACGCGCTGCTGACGCTGGCCGAAGACACGCACTGCCGGCGCGTCAGCCTGCTGCGCTACTTTGGCGAAGACAGCCAAGCCTGCATGAATTGCGACAACTGCCTGAACCCGCCGGCGGTGTGGGACGCCACCGACGCAGCGCGCAAGATGCTCAGCTGCATTTACCGCGTGCAACAAGCCAGCGGTATCAGCTTTGGCGCCGGCCACGTCATGGATATTTTGCGCGGCAAAGCCACCGACAAAGTGGCGCAGTACGCGCACGACAAGCTGAGCACCTTCGGCATAGGCGCTGACCTGGCTGAAGCGCAGTGGCGCGGTGTGCTGCGCCAGTTGATCGCCAAGAACATGGTGCGCGTGGACAGCGAAGCCTTCAGCACGCTGGAACTGCTGCCCGACGCCCGCGCCGTTTTGCGCGGCGAAGTCTCGCTGATGCTGCGCGAGCAAGCTGCCGGGGCCAGCCGCAAAAAACGCAGCAGCAAACCGACCAAGACCTCCGTCAAGGGCATGGCTGAGGCCAGCCTGAACGCCGGCGCGCTGGAGCGCCTTGGCAGGCTCAAGGCCTGGCGCGCCGAAGTCGCGCGCGAGCACAACCTGCCGGCTTTTGTGATTTTTCACGACGCCACCTTGCGCGCGATTGCCGACAAAGCGCCGCAAGACCTGGCCGAC
>CAMBWM010000282.1 GCA_945871335.1 Polaromonas sp. YR568
CGAAAGCCGTCCATTTTGACTGTGCGGGCCATGCGCTTGAGGCGCGTATCGACCTCAGATTGGATCGTGCCGACGGGCAGCGACAAGGTCATTTTGCGTTCGAGCTTTTCCAGTGTTTCTACGGTCACGGCCATCAATCTTCTCCTGAAATTTGCTTGTAAGTGTGGTGCGCGGGGCGGGACTCGAACCCGCACATCCTTGCGGACGTCAGGACCTAAACCTGGTGCGTCTACCAATTTCGCCACCCGCGCGCCGTAAACAAAAACGGGAATCAAAAGCCTTTGGGGCCTTCGAACTCCCGTCTTAAATCGGTCAACTTGGCATTTTAGCCTGTAACAGGCTGGCCGGACGGCTCTCGCCGTACCTTGAAGGCGGCCGCGTACATGGCCGGCAAGGCCAGCAGGGTGAGCACGGTGGCGACGATCAGCCCGCCCATGATGCAGACGGCCATCGGTCCCCAAAAAACGCTGCGCGACAGCGGAATCATGGCCAGCACAGCGGCTGCAGCTGTCAACACAATGGGGCGCAAACGCCGCACGGCCGAATCAACAATCGCCTCCCAGGCCGGTACACCGCGCGCGCGCTCCTGCTCGATCTGGTCGATCAGGATCACCGAGTTGCGCTGGATCATGCCCATCAAAGCAATCACCCCGAGCAAGGCCACAAAGCCAAACGGCTTGCCGAAGATCAGCAGCCCGGCTGCTGCGCCTGCAATGCCCAGCGGGCCGGTGATGAACACCAACAAGGAGCGGCTGAAACTGCGCAATTGCAACATCAGCATGGTGAAGGTTAAAAACAGCATCACCGGCACACCCGCCGCGATCGATTCAGAACCCTTGCTGCTTTGCTCGACCGCACCAGCGACGTCAATGCGGTAGCCCGACAAGCCATTGGCCAGCCATTGCTTTTCCAAAGCTTTGAGGGCGGGCAAAAGTTCGGCCGACACAGTGGCACCCTGCAATCCTTCGATGATGTCGCACTGCACCGTGATGGCAAAGTCACGGTTTTCTCGCCACATCACGCCGGGCTCCCAGGCGAACACCGGGCTGGCAATTTGAGCCAGCGGGATAGAACGCCCAGAGGATGTCGGAACATACGCGCTGAACAAGTCGGTGACAGCGTCGCGTTCTGCTTTGGGCTGACGCAGCACCACGTCGATGAGCTTGTCGCCTTCGCGGAACTGGCCTACGGTGCTGCCGGTCAGGGCAATGCCAATAGCTTGGGCTATCGACTGACTGCTGACACCCAGCGCACGTGCCTTGGCCTGGTCCACCTCCAAACGAATGGTCTTGACGTACTCGTTCCAGTTGTCATTAACGCCTCTCGTGTTGGTGCTTGCTTGCATCAATTTCTTAACTTCGTCAGCGCGTTCGCGCAAAACCACGGGGTCGGCACCCACCACACGGAACTGCACCGGGTAAGCCACCGGCGGCCCGTTGGGCAGCAACTTGACGCGCCCCCTCACCTCGGGAAACTCACTGGCCAGCAACGCGGGCAGCTTGACGCGCAGAGACTCGCGCACCTTGAGGTCCTTGGGCAGGATCAGCAACTGCGACACATTGGTTTGCGGGAAAACCTGGTCCAGCGGCAGGTAAAAACGCGGCACACCCGAGCCCACCCAAGTACTCACCGAGCTCACGCCGGGTTCCTGCAACAAGCGTTGTTCAAAGCGCTTGGCGACTTGCTCGTTGGCCGCGAAGGTGGCGCCTTCAGGCAGCCAAATGTCCACCAGAATTTCGGGACGGCTGGAGTCCGGAAAAAACTGCTGCTGCACACGTCCCATGCCGACAATACCCAACGCAAAAATCAGCACAGTCACCCCGATGGTGGTCCAGCGGTATTCCACGCACCAGTTCACGCAGCGGCGAAAGAGCTTGTAAAACGGCGAGTCAAAATGCTCTCCATGCACCGCTGCCCCCGGACCCACCGACTTGGCCTTGAGCAGCAAGGTACCCAGGTAGGGCACAAAAAAGACCGAGGCAAACCAGCTGAGCACCAGCGCAATCACGGTCACCGCAAAGATAGCGAAGGTGTACTCGCCGGTGACCGACTTGGCAAGCCCGATGGGCAAAAAGCCAGCCGCCGTGATCAGCGTGCCCGTGAGCATGGGCATGGCCGTGACTTCATAGGCGAAGGTGGCGGCGCGGACCTTGTCGTAGCCCTCTTCCATCTTGCGCACCATCATTTCTACCGCAATGATGGCGTCGTCCACCAACAAACCCAGCGCAATGATGAGCGAGCCCAAAGATATTTTGTGCAGGCCGATATTGAAGTAATCCATCGCGAGAAAGGTTACTGCCAGCACCAGCGGAATGGTGATGCCCACCACCAGCCCCGGCCGCATATCAACGTAATAACGCTTCCACAGCGGCAGTGCTGCGGCGTTCTCGCGCTTGTGCAGACCCAAGCTGATGACGCTAACCGCCAGCACGATGAGTACCGCCTCAATCAGCACACTGATGAACTCATTGACCGAACTCGTCACCGCCCTTGGCTGGTCTTGCAGCTGCACCAGCTTGATGCCGACTGGCAGACTGGCTTCCAAGCCGGCGCGCATCTGGGTCAATGCCTTGCCCAGGCGCACGATGTCGCCGCCCTTGACCATGGAGACACCAATAGCCACGACTTGACGGCCCTGGTGATGCACCTTAATCGACGCGGGGTCAGCGTAACCACGGTAAATATGAGCAATGTCCCCGAGCCGGGTCTGGCTGCCAGAGCCGCCCCGAACAGGCATCGCCTTGATCTGCTCAACAGTCTGAAACTGCCCGCCCACACGAATCTGCAGCACGTCATCGCTTGACTGCAGTGAACCCGCGAACTGAATCGCGTTTTGCTGTGCAAGCTGGTTAAACACCTGGTTGATATCCAGCCCCAGCTGAACCTGCGACTTGGAAATATCAATGAATATTTTTTCGTCCTGTGCGCCAAAAATCTCAACCTTTGCAACGTCCTTGACCCTCAGCAATTGCTGGCGCAACTGGTCGGCAATGGTTTTGACTTCGGCGTTACTAAAGCCGTCAGACTCCAGTGCGTAAATGATGCCGTAGACATCGCCGAACTCGTCATTGAAAAAAGGTCCCTGAACGCCGGCGGGCAAGGTATGCCTGATGTCGCCGATCTTTTTTCGTACCGAATACCAGACCCCGGCCACCTCACTGGGTTTGGAATAGTCCTTTAATTCCAGAATGATCTGCGACTCACCCGGCTTGGAGTAGCTGCGGATCTTGTCGGCGTAGGGCACCTCCTGCAAGCTGTGCTCGATCTTGGCCGTGACCTGCTCGGCCATTTGCTGCGTGGTGGC
>CAMBWM010000283.1 GCA_945871335.1 Polaromonas sp. YR568
GGCAACAACTGGCCAAACTCAAACAAACCCGCCAGGTTCAGGCCAAGCAACGTAAACAGCAAGGCCAGGCCCGCCACCACCGCCGGACTTTGCAACTGAAAGCCCCAGCCCAGTTGTTCGCCGGCCGCGCGCAGCACCAGCAGCAAGCCACCCAGCGCCAAAAACGACAGCACCACCCCGGCGGTGTAAGCCGCGCCAGAGCGCAGTCGGGCCGCAGGGTCTTTGACCTGCACAAAGCTAACCATCTTGATGGCCAGCACGGGAAACACGCAAGGCATGAGGTTCAAAATCAAGCCGCCCACCAAAGCGCCCAACAGCGCCAGCAGCCAGGCCCCCAACGGCGCGGGTGTGGCTTGGTTCAGGTTGGCTTTGAGCGCCGCTTGCAGCGCGGGCGACACCGCAGCCACGGGCGCCACGGCCGGCCAGTTGCCTTGCACCGGCAACTCAATGCGCCATGACTGCGCACCCTGGCTGCCATTGGCCAGCGCCAGCACCACCGGCAGCTTTGTCGGGCTCTCACTGCGCAGCGCAGACAGCGGCACCTGCGCCGTCCACACGCCGCCCTGCCAGCTTTGCGTCATGACACCGGCCGGCTCGGTCATGCCGGTGGTTTCCGGAAAAAATTCAAGCGCTTTGCCATGCATGTTTGAAGGCAGGCCGGTCACCGACACACGAACGTTTTTGTCCTCTGGCGTGGCCTGCCCGCTGCCGCCGGCCAGCGCTTGTGGGCTGGCCTTGCGCGCTGCTTCAAAGGCTGCGCCCTGCGCCGCGTAAGAACTGCGCGCCGGCACATTCAACACAAACTCGCCTTCTTGCGGAATGCATTCGCGCCGGCACACCAGCCACGAAGCTTTGAGCCGCACGCTCAGCTGCTCGTCTTTAAAACCGGGCGCCACCGTCAGCGGCACCGGCAGCAAGACCGTGCCTTCGTAACCGTAGTTGGCCAGGTTGCCAATGGGAATTTTTTTAGGCGTGGGCCAGGCAATGTCACCGGCTGTCACGCCGGCCGGCAGCGTCCACTCCAGCACAGTGGGCAGGCCAGAGTCGCCCGGGTTCTTCCAGTAGGTGTGCCACTCGGGCTGGTGCGTGATTTGAAAACCCAGCCACAGCGGCTGGCCAGCGGCCACGCCTTGCGGCGCATGCGCCAGCAACTCGGCGCGCACCTCGGAGGTGGTCACCACGCTGCTCAACTTGGCGGCGCTGCCGGGCAACACGCCCTGCGCTGTTGCCTGCGCGCTCCACAAGCAAAGAGGCAAGGCCGCGGCCAGCAAAGCCCGCCGCAGGGCGCATGAAAGGCGCGCAGAAATCAAAACAGTAGTCAAAGGCATAGCCGGATGATACGGCGGCAAAATAGCGGCATGTCTGAGCGAACTTCTTCACCCGCCTTGCGTGGCGGTCTTCTGGCCTTGCTGGCCGCGCTGCTGTTTGGCCTGAGCACGCCGCTGGTGCAGCACTTCGGCCGGGGGCTGGGCGCTTTTGCCACGGCCGCCTTGCTGTATGCCGGCGCCGCGCTGGTCGGCCTGGCCTTGCGCCAACCGGCCACGCGTGAAGCGCGCTTGCGCCGCACTGACATGCCGCGCCTGCTGGCCATGGCCGCCCTGGGCGCCGTCATCGGCCCTGTGGCACTGGCCTGGGGTTTGCAGCACACCAGCGGTTCCAGCGCCTCGCTCATGCTCAGCCTTGAAGCCGCCTTCACCGTGCTGCTGGCCTGGCGCCTGTACGGCGAAACGCTGGACCGGCGCGTCGCCCTGGCCATGGCCTTGCTGCTGGCCGGCGGCCTGGCGCTGGTGCTAGAGCAAGGACTGGTCGGGCGCGTGCAACTGCTCGGGCTGCTGGCGGTGCTGGCTGCCACCGCCGCCTGGGGCATAGACAACACACTCTCACGCGCCGTGGCCGAGCGCGACCCGTCGCAGGTGGTGCTGGTCAAGGCCGCCATCGGCGCTACGGCCAGCTTTGCGCTGGCGGGGCTGGCTGGCGAGGCCTGGCCGCCAGCCACTGCGGCACTGGCCTTGCTGGCCGTGGGCGCTGCCGGTTACGGCCTGAGCCTGCGCCTGTACTTGCTGGCCCAACGTGAATTCGGCGCCGGCCGCACCGGCTCGGTGTTTGCCTTTGCGCCCTTCATAGGCGCGCTGGCCGCGCTGGCCATGGGCGAGCGCAGCAGCAGCTGGCTGCTGGCCGGCGGCGGCGCGCTGATGCTGCTTGGCGTGCTGCTGCACCTGGCCGAATCCCACGCGCATGAACACACGCACGAAGCCCTGGACCACGAACACGCTCACACCCATGACGACGGCCACCACCTGCACACCCATACCGACATGCCCGCCGGCCCGCACAGCCACTGGCACGAACACGCACCGCAACGCCATGTGCACCCGCATGTGCCGGATGTACACCACCAGCATCGGCATAGTTAATTGGGGACAGAGCCCATTTATCATTCCACCTCCGCGGCATTCAGAAAGCGGTTTGACATGAATAAATCGAACATTGAAAAGACAGCAAAGGCTACCGAGCAGGATGCCGGTACGCCCTCGCCATATTTGCAGAAACCGCTGGAAGAGGCCAAGGCAAGCATGCTGGCCGATGATGGAGCTCTGACCAAAGCCCAACTCAATCAGCTTAAAAAATCAGCACCCAAGGCAAAAGGCGGCACTGTACGCAGCAGTCTTTTTGGAGATTGAAAGCGCTTAGTGGATTGGCCGCAGCGTTGCAATGCCCAAGTCTTATTCCTCAAACAATTCTGAGTGCGTGCCCGCGCGCACGAAAATGAGGGTGTTGCCCTCCAGCCGGTAGATCAGCAAGAAGTCGCCACCTATATGGCACTCGCGGTGGTCGGCCCAGTCACCCTTGAGCGGGTGATCAAGCCATTCGGGCCCCAAAGGAGCATCGTGGGCGATGAGCAGCAGCATCGCTTCCTTCAGCCGCTTCAGGTCGTAGCGGCCAGAGCGCGAGAGGCGTTCCCAGTCTTTGAAAAAGGTCTTGGTGTAGTCGCACGCCTTGGGCGGCGTTGCCCGTTTACTGCTTGCGGGCTTTTTCGAGGTCATTGATCAGGGCGTCAGTAGCATCGAAACGGGCAGCACGCTCCTTGTATATTTCACGGGCTTCTTCCATCGCTGCGCGGGTCTGTGCGTTGGGCACCTTCAACTCCAGCGGGAAGGCTTGGTCGTTGACCACACGCTTGAGCAAAATGCGCACGGCATCTGACACGGACAAGCCCATGGAAGCCAGCGCCTCACTGGCTTGAGCCTTGATTTCTTCGTCTACGCGGACGTGCAGCATTGTGGAATGGGCCATGATCAGTTC
>CAMBWM010000284.1 GCA_945871335.1 Polaromonas sp. YR568
ATCGCTGAAGAGCGGCGCTGTGACGCTCTGGTCGAGCTCAACGCCATCGAGCAAGTGGTCAACGTCGCCCAAAGCACGGTCTTGCAAGACGCCTGGCTGCGCGGCCAGGTGGTGGCCTTGCATGGCTGGGTGTACGGCATTCACGACGGATTGCTCAAAGACATGGGCATCACCATCACCGGCAACGACAGCCTGGAGGCGGTCTACAAGGCGGCTATTCAAGGCGTGGGGCAGACCAAGCGGCACTGAACAAGCGGATTATTTTTCAGGGAGTTTCCATGTCTGAATCCATCGTCATCCTCGGCGCTGCGCGCACCCCCATGGGCGGCTTTCAGGGCGACTTCGCCAGCCTGGCAGCGCACGACCTGGGTGGCGCCGCCATCCGCGCTGCTGTCGAGCGCGCCGGTGTCGCGGCCGATAAAATTGACGAAGTGCTGTTTGGCAACTGCCTGATGGCCGGCCAGGGCCAGGCGCCTGCGCGTCAGGCTGGCTTTAAGGGCGGTTTGCCGGCCGGCACCGGCGCTGTCACGCTGTCCAAAATGTGCGGCTCAGGCATGGAAGCTACCCTGCTGGCACACGACCAACTCATCGCTGGCAGCCGTGACCTGATGGTCGCTGGCGGCATGGAGAGCATGACCAACGCGCCGCACCTCTTGCTCAAAGGCCGCAGCGGCATCCGCATCGGCCACGACCGGATTTATGACCACATGATGCTCGACGGCCTGGAAGACGCTTACGAGCCCGGCCGCGCCATGGGCACCTTTGGCGAGCAGTGCGCTGACAAATACCAGTTCACCCGCGAGGCTCAAGACGCCTTTGCCATTGCCAGCGTGCAGCGCGCCAAGGCCGCCACCGAGTCCGGCGCCTTCAAGGCAGAGATCACACCGGTCACCGTCAAGACGCGTAGCGGCGAAGTTATCGTCGCCATCGACGAAGGCCCGGGCAAGGTCAAGCTCGACAAAATCAGCAGCCTCAAGCCGGCCTTCAAGAAAGACGGCACCATCACCGCCGCCTCCAGCTCGTCCATCAACGACGGCGCTGCCGCTCTGGTGCTGGCGCGCGCATCAACTGCCAAGGCGCTGGGCGCCAAGCCGATCGCCCGCATCGTCGGCCACGCCACCTTTGCCCAGGCCCCCGAGTGGTTCACCACCGCCCCGGTGGGCGCGGTGCAAAAGCTGCTCAAGAACATCGGCTGGAGCGTCAAAGACGTGGACCTGTGGGAAGTCAACGAAGCCTTTGCCGTGGTGCCCATGGCCGCCATGAAAGAGCTGGGCCTCAGCCACGACATCGTCAACGTCAACGGCGGCGCCTGCGCGCTAGGCCACCCGATAGGCGCCAGCGGCGCGCGCATCATCGTCACGCTGCTGTACGCGCTCAAGGCGCGGGGTCTGAAAAAAGGCGTGGCCACCTTGTGCATTGGCGGCGGCGAAGGTACGGCGCTGGCCGTTGAGCTGCTGTGATATGGGTCCGCCAAAGCTCGGCATGTGCCTGAATTGATGAATTAAGAAAGAAACAAGATGCCCATCACCAAAGGATTCCGCCAGCTCGTCGACGAAGCCATGGCCGAGGTCACTACCCTCAGCGTGGCGCAGGTGCAGGCGCGCATGGGCAGTGCTGACTTGCAGATTGTCGACATACGCGACCCGCGCGAGCTTGAGCGTGGTGGCACTGTGCCCGGCGCGCTGCTGGCGCCGCGCGGCATGCTGGAGTTCTGGGTGGACCCGGCTTCGCCTTATTTCAAACCGGTGTTTGGAGACGAGAGCCGCCAGTTCGTGCTGTTTTGCGGTGCCGGCTGGCGCAGTGCGCTGGCGGCCAAGGCGCTGCAAGACATGGGCATGACCAATGTGGCACACATCGATGGCGGCTTTGCTGACTGGTGCGCGCAAGGTGCGCCGGTGCAGACCTTGGAAGAACACAAAGCCGCCAGCCGGCCGGCCGGCAAGGCCTGAGCCGCGTGGCCCCGGCCGCAAACGCAGTTTGTCCCTGCGGGCGAGAGGCCAAGCCAGGCCAGCCGCTCAAGCTGGCCGACTGCTGCGGCCCTTACCTCGATGACTTCGAAAACAGGCCCGCACCGGATGCGCCCAGCCTGATGCGCTCGCGCTACAGCGCCTTTGTGCTTGAGCGCGCCAGCTACCTGTTGGCCACCTGGCACCCCGGCACAAGGCCGACAAGTTTAGATTTCGATCCCGGTGCTCGCTGGCTGGGGCTGGAAGTCCGCGCTCACATAAGCACCGGGCCGGCTGCTGCCGAAGTCGAGTTTGTCGCGCGCATGCGCGCAGCCGGCAAGGCGGTGCGCCTGCATGAGCGCAGCCGCTTTGTGCTGGAGGGCGAACGCTGGTTTTATGTGAATGGCGATCAACTCTGAGCATCGCGCCACCCAGGCAGCCGGCGCAAGCCTTGCCTTTATCATCAAGGCATGAAATACCAAGCGGTTTTATTTGATTGCGATGGCGTGCTGGTTGACAGCGAATCCATCACCAACGGGGTCTTGCGCGACATGCTCGAAGAGTCCGGCTGGCGGCTGACACTGGCCCAATGCATGGCGCATTTTGTCGGTAAGTCGGTGCATGACGATCGCCAATTCATCGAGTCGCACACCGGCCAGCCCCTGACCGAGGCCTGGATGGCCAGCTTTCGCGAGCGGCGCAACCAGGGCTTGGTCAGCAGTTTGCAGCCGATTGACAACGCCCTGCCCGCCGTTGCGCAAATACATGCCAAGTACGCCGGCCGGATAGCCTGCGCATCCGGCGCCGACCGTTTTAAGGTGGAATTACAGCTGAAAAAATGTGGGTTTATGCCTTACTTTGAAGGCTTTATCTTCAGCGGCCATGAAATGCCGCGCACCAAGCCGGCCCCCGACGTTTACGTGGCTGCGGCGGCGGCCCTGGGGGTGGCGCCGCAGCACTGCGCGGTGGTCGAAGACACGGTCACCGGCGTCATGGCCGGCTTGGCCGCTGGTGCAACGGTCTATGGTTACAGCCCGTCCTCAGCCGGCCATGACGCCCCCCAAGCCTTGCTGGCGGCGGGTGCACAGCGGGTTTTCACTGATATGGACGCCCTGGCCGGCCTTCTTTAAGCCGTCTTCACGAAATCCCTCACTGGTGATAAGCTGTAATGCTGCACTGTTTTTAACCTTAACTAAAGAGAGCCTTATGCCCGGACTTCTGCCCAATGTCGACCCTGATGGCCTGCTCGAATTTTCGGTGGTCTACACCGACCGGTCCCTCAACCACATGTCTAAGAGCTTTCAGGGCGTGATGACGGACATTTCCGGCATGCTCAAGGAAGT
>CAMBWM010000285.1 GCA_945871335.1 Polaromonas sp. YR568
CGGCCATAGCGCCGCACCAAGGTCCAGGAGGTCAGGGCCAGCACAGCGCTCCAGGCGGCCACGCCATAAGTCAGCGGCCGTGCGCTGCCGTCCATGTGCGTGCCCAGCCAGCTGCCCATGACAAAGGCCACCAGCATCATCAAAAAACCGTTGAGTGCGGCGGCTGTACCGGCGGCTTCGGGGAAGGGCCCTACCGCACCGCTCTGCCCGCAGGGTTGGTGCACGCCGTGCCCCAGCATGTAAAGCGCAAAAGGCAGGCACAAGGACCAGACGTTTTGAATGCCGGACCAGGCCAGAGCGGCCATCAGCAGGCCGGCTGACAGACTCAGGCCGCCGGCCATGGCGGCGGCATTTTGCACGCTATAGCGTTGCAGCAAACGGCGGCACAAAAAGGTACCGATTAAATAGGCAAAGCACATCAGAAACAACACCAAGCCGAACTGTTTTTTGGACAGACCCAGCACCTGGATAAAGACAAAGGGCGAGGTTGCTAGAAACGTAAACAAGCCGCCGTAAGATGCCGCGGACAGCGATGAGTAAGCTAAAAAAGTCGGGTTGCGCAGGATCAGCAACCAGGTGCGCACCAGTGTTTTGGCTTGCAGCGCCTGCGGGTTGGGCTGCGCCAGGGTTTCTTTAAAACGCCAAAGCACCAACGCCAGTGTGCCCGCCGAAAAGAGGGCTGGCACCAGCAATGTCATGCGCCAGCCTGACAGATCAGACACCAGACTGCCCAATGGGGGCGCCAGACAGGCCAGCACACCCAGCCCGCTCAGTCCCTTGGACATGATGCGAGCGCCTTCGGCGGGCGGGTACAGGTCACGCACGATGGCGCGTGCGCACATCACTACCGCGCCCATGGCCGCGCCTTGAAGTACGCGCCAGACAATCAGCCACAGCATGGAGGGCGCCTGGGTGCTGGCCAGGCCGGCCAGGGTGTAGGCCAGTAGACCGATCAGCAGTACAGGGCGGCGACCGAAGCGGTCGGACAAAGGTCCCCAAATCAGCTGCGAGCAACCAAAAGCCATCAGCATGGCGCTCAAGGTGTACTGCGCCTGCCACATCGGGGCCGCAAAACTGGCTGACAACGCAGGCAGGGCCGGCAAATACAAGTCCGACGTTACCGGCTGAATGCCCAGTGTGAGCGCCAGGATCAGCGCCACCAGCGTAGCAGACATGGCGGTGTTTTTAGCAGGCACAGACGGGGTGGCAGTTGCAGAAGGAGGCGCAGAAGAAAGCATCCGATCAAGCGTAGCAGGATTTGTGCGGCCTTCGCCACAGTGGGCACTGCGTACCTGCACCTCGCGCGGTCTTTTAAACTGCGGGTATGAACACACCACCTGATAACCTGTCCGCGTTAACTGGCAGCGGCGAGCAAGCCCTTAAGCCCGGCCCTGAAGCCTGGGCGCTCGGCTTGGCCGGCTTACTACCCTTTGTGCTGGGGGCTGCCGGTGTGTGGCTTTTAAATTTGGATTGGTCTGCCCTGGCGGCCACGGCGCTACTCACCTATGCCGCTGTGATTGTGAGTTTTTTAGGTGGCATTCACTGGGGCCTGGCCATGCGGCAGGTGCGTGCACCGCGCGGTTGGTTGATCTGGGGGGTACTGCCCAGTGTGCTGGCTTGGGCTGGTTTGCTGCTCAACAGCGCCTGGGGCTTGTTGCTGATGGCGGCCAGCCTGATCCTTTGCTATGTGGTCGACTGCCAGATTTACCGCCCCCTGCAACTGGGCCGCTGGCTGATCTTGCGCGGCCTTCTGACCTTCGTGGCCGTCGTGTCCTGCCTGATGGGTGCAGCGGCTTTCTGGGGCTAACGCCCGCGTAAAAAAAGATTGTCGAGCTCGCGAACGCTCAGTTGGCGCCAGGTCGGGCGGCCGTGGTTACATTGGTCAGAGCGCTCGGTCGCTTCCATTTGCCGGAGCAAGGCATTCATTTCATCGATCGTGAGTTTGCGGTTGGCGCGCACGGCGCCATGGCAGGCCATCGTGGACAGCAACTCGTTTTGGGCGCGCTCAATCACGGTGCTGGCATCGTGCTGTGCCAACTCGGCCAGTACGCTGCGAGCCAATGCCACCGCATCAGATTGCGCCAGCGAGGTCGGCACCGCGCGCACCGCCAGAGTCTTGGGCGAAAAAGCTGTGATCTCCAGGCCCAGGGTTTGCAGTGTGTCGGTAGCGCTTTGGGCGATGGCAACTTCTTGCGCTGTGGCGGCGAAAGTTGCAGGAATCAGCAGCGGCTGGCTGGTGATGGCAGTATCGATGAGCTGTGTTTTCAGGCGCTCGTAAACAATGCGCTCGTGCGCCGCATGCATGTCGACAATCACCAGGCCGGCGGCGTTCTCGGCGAGGATGTAGATGCCTTGCAGCTGCGCCAGCGCCCGGCCCAGTGGCCACTCGCCTGGGGGGAGCGTGGCGGTCTGCGATGCAGCCGGGTGCGACGCCAACGCATTTACCGGCAAGCCCTGTCCGGCTGCGGGCACAGGCCACATGGCTTCGAAATCATTCACACGCGGGTTCTGGCGCTGCGCCAAGTCCATGCCGGTCTGCGCCCAGCCCAGGCCGCGCACGGCGCGTTGGGCATCGTTCATCAGCTCGGGTGGCGTGGCGCCCTTCAGGGGCTGGCTTGCGAGGTTCAGGCCTGCGCCTTGCGTGCGCGTTGCAGCCAATGCGTTTTCAGCGGCATGGCGCACCGCCTGGTGGACTTCGCGGCTGTCGCGAAAGCGAACTTCGATCTTGGTCGGGTGCACATTCACATCGATGCGCGCCGGGTCCATCTCCACATAGAGCACATACACCGGTTGGCGATGACCGTGCAGCACGTCTTCATAAGCGCTGCGGGCCGCGTGGGTCAGCACTTTGTCGCGTACAAAGCGGCCGTTGACATAGGCGAATTGCTGGTCCGGGCGTGAGCGGGCGGCGTCCGGAATACCGGCGCGGCCCCAGACGCGAACTGCCGGTTGGCCGTTGTCACGGCGCGCGCCGCTCTCGTAGCTGACAGCCACCGATTGCGCTACGAAGTCTTCGCCCAGCACATCGGCCAGGCGCTGATTGAGCGCCGCCAAAGAGTCGTCGTCTTGCATCGACGCCGTAGCGGCACGCCACTGCTCGACCAGTTTGCCTTCGTGCCAGATGGCAAATCCGACGTCAGGCCTTACCAAGGCATGGCGACGCACGGCTTCAATGCAGTGGGCCAGCTCAGTGGCGTCGGTTTTTAAAAATTTCCGGCGTGCCGGTGTGGCGTAAAAAAGTTCGCGTACTTCGACCGTGGTGCCCGTGCTGCGTG
>CAMBWM010000286.1 GCA_945871335.1 Polaromonas sp. YR568
GCGCCCGTGCTGATGGTCTGCACCTTGTTTCGCTTGATCGACAGCATCAAGGCCTTTCCGCTGATCTTTCTGCTCACCGGCGGCGGCCCGGGGTCGGTGACAGAAGTCACCAACTACTACGCCTACTTGCTGGCTTTCAACTATGGCGAACTCGGCTACTCCAGCGCCGTCACGGTGGTGCTGCTGAGCATCACGGTGGTCATCAGCTGGTTGGCCATGCGGCTGAACCGCAATATTTCTCACCAGGACTGAACGTCTTGCACGCCCTTCCTCCATGAAAACCACCCGCTACAAACGCCCCGGCCATGTCGCCGCCTGGGCCGTACCTTTGCTGCTGTTCTTCATGCTGCTGCCTTTCTTGTGGCTGCTGCAAATGTCGTTCAAGCCCACGCCGTTGATTCTGGAGTTCCCGCCCCGGCTGCTGTTCATGCCCACGGTCGAGCACTACGTGGGCCTGTGGCAAGGTGGCTTTCCGGATTCGTTCGTCAACAGTTTGATCACCAGTGGCGTGTCGACCCTGATGGCCCTGGTGATTGGAGTGCCCGCTGCCTATGCCCTGTCGCGCTGGAGCGGCCGAGGCCGCTTTGGGCTGGGCTTGTCGATCTTGCTCACACGCATGGCACCGCCGATTGCCTTCACCATTCCCTTCTTCCTGGCTTATCGCTACCTTGGCTTGCTCGACACGCGCACAGGCCTGATCCTGATTTACATGACGTTCAACTTGCCGCTTGTGATCTGGATGATGCAGCCCTTCTTTGACGCCGTCCCCGCCTCACTCGAAGAAGCTGCCCTGATGGACGGCGCCGGGTTCCCCACCGTGTTTGCCGAAATCGTCATGCCCATGGTCAGCGCCGGCATTGCCGCCACGGCCATCTTGTGTTTTCTCTATGCCTGGAATGATTTTTTCTTTGCGCTGATTCTGACCCGTACAGACGCCCGCACCGCCCCGGTGGCGGTGGTCAACTTCATGAACTACGAAGGCTGGGAGTGGGGCAAGATCGCCGCTGGGGGCTCGCTGGTCATGGCGCCGGTGTTGCTGTTCTCGCTGATGGTGCGGCGCTACCTGGTCAGCGGGCTGACGGCCGGCGCGGTCAAGGGCTGAGATGCTCACCTCAGCGCTGTCTGGCGCAACCCGTCTTGTGCCGGTGCTGGGTTACCCGATTGAGCATGTGCGCGCCCCCCGCGTGTACAACCCGGCGTTCGATGCTGAAGGGCTTGACTGGTGCCAGGTGCCGATGGGCGTACATCCAGATGATCTGGCCACCACTCTGGCGCAGCTGGCCAAAGTCAGCAACTTGCAGGGCTTGAACATCACCATGCCGCACAAAGCCAGCGCTTACGCCTTGTGCAGCGTGACCGGGCCCGAAGCGCGGCGTACCCGGCTGGTCAACACTTTGCGCCTGCACACAGACGGCACCTGGGCGGGCGAGAGTTTTGACGGCATTGGTTTTGTGCGCGCAGCCCGTCACCACGGTATGTTGCATACCGACAAGCCGGCCCTCATCGTGGGGGTGGGCGGCGCTGGTACCGCCATTGCGTTTGCATTGGTAGCCGCTGGCGTGAGAGATCTCATCCTGGTTAACCGCGACCCGCAGCGTGCCGAGCGTCTTGGTCAGGAGCTGCGAGCGGCCGACCCCCTGGTGCGCGTGCGCATCGGCATGACTCATGCCGCCAGTGCAGCGCTCGCGGTCAACGCCACGTCGCTCGGCTTGCACAAAGGCGAACCCCTTGCGTTTGATCCCGCTCTGCTTGGCCCGGGCGCCGCAGTCTTTGACATCATTGCCGCGCGCGACACAGAACTCGTAGCCGCAGCCCAAGCGCTGGGCCTGTCTGCCTTGGGGGGGCGCCCCATGATCGAACACCAGGTCAGCGCGCAGATTGACTTTTGGCGCGGTGCGCCTTTTCCCCTTGAGGTCCTACCTTGAAACGCAAGCACATCTTTTTGATCATGACGGACCAACAGCGGTTCGACACCATTGCAGCTCTCGGCTTTGGCCACATGCACACGCCGAACATGGACCGGCTGGTGCGCGAGGGCACCAGCTTTGACAACTGCTTTGTCAACGCCCCCAGCTGCGTACCTTCACGGGCCAGCCTGTTCAACGGCTATTACCCGCACGTCACCGGCGTGTTGCGTAATGGATTGCACTGGCAACGCACCTGGGTTGAATCCCTGGCGGCGCAAGGCTACCACTGCGTCAACGTTGGCAAGATGCACACCATTCCCTACGACGCCAAGGCCGGGTTTCACGAACGCTTTGTCTGCGAGAACAAGGATCGCTACTACGAAGGGCGCTGGTTTGCGGACGAGTGGGACAAGGCCCTGGTGGCCCGCTCGCAGATCAAACCCTCCCGCGAGCGCTACCGCGAATTGCCGGACTACAAAGAGCGTCTGGGCGCCTACGAATGGACTTTGCCTGCTGAGTCGCACGCCGACTTTTTCGTGGGCAACATGGCGGATTGGTGGTTACAGACGCGGCCCAAGCCGGAGTCGCTCTTCATGCAGATCGGTTTTCTCGGACCCCATCCACCCTATGACCCGGTGGCCAGCTACGCAAAGCACTATTTGGACAACCCCGGCCTGCCCGTGCCAGACCCACAGCCTAGCGACCTGGATGACTTGCCCTCTTTCCTGAAAGCCAAGCGCGTGCACGACAGCAAGGTTGACCACGACGCCGTACTCTGGTCGCTTAAACCAGAACGCGAGCAGTTGCGCCGGCTCTGTGCCTACTACATGGCCAACGTGTCCATGATCGACGAGGCACTGGGCAAGTTGCTCAAAACCATGGAGAGCAAAGGCTACCTGGACGACTCGCTCATCATTTTTTGCTCTGACCATGGAGAAGCCCTGGGTGAGCACGGCCTGTCGCAAAAATGGTCTATGTACGACGCTGTCACGCGCGTACCAGCGATTTTCTGGGCGCCCGGCGAAGTACAACAAGGCCAACGCCTTGACGGCTTATGCCAGTTATTTGACATTGGCGCGACGGTGCTGGACTGGGCCGGTGCGCCCCAGCCTCCTGCCGTACAAGCCCAAAGCCTGCTGCCGGCCTTACGCGGCGAAGAATGGAGCGGCCGCAACGCGGTTTTTTCCGAGCAAGCTGGCGACGTGGCCCTGACAGGCGCCAGCCTCTTCACGATGGTCCGCGAAAACCGCTACAAGCTGGTCCACATCACAGGCAGTACTGAAGGCCAGTTGTTCGACCTTCAACAAGACCCCGGCGAGCTTCACAACCTGTGGAAAGACCCCGCCCACCAAACCGAGCG
>CAMBWM010000287.1 GCA_945871335.1 Polaromonas sp. YR568
GCTGTAAACATAGGCCAACACCACGGTGGCAGCGCCGGCCACAGGGACCCAGATTTTTTGAAAGTTCATGATGCTTATTTTCGCAGTTTGCCGGCTCAGACCAGGCTGCGCACGACTTCCATGGCCTCTTCGATACGCTCGACGGCATGAATCGTCAAACCTTCAATCGGTTTTTTGGGCGCGTTGGCTTTGGGCACGACGGCCACACTGAAACCCAGTTTGGCGGCTTCTTTCAGTCGCTCCTGGCCGCGCGGTGCCGGCCGCACCTCACCGGCCAGGCCGACTTCGCCGAATGCAAAAAAGCCCTTGGGCAAGGGCCGTCCGCGCAAGCTGCTGGTAATGGCCAACATGACGGCCAGGTCGGCCGCCGGCTCGCTGATGCGCACGCCGCCCACTGCGTTGACAAAAACGTCCTGGTCCATGCAGGCCACGCCGGCGTGGCGGTGCAGCACCGCCAAAAGCATGGCCAGCCGGTCGCGGTCCAAGCCCACTGACAACCGCCGCGGGCTCGGGCCGCCGCTGTCCACCAGCGCCTGAATCTCGACCAGCAGCGGGCGCGTGCCCTCGAGCGTGACCATCACGCAGCTGCCGGGCACCGGCTCGGAATGTTGGCTCAAAAAGATGGCGCTGGGGTTGCTCACGCCCTTGAGGCCTTTTTCAGTCATCGCAAAAACGCCGATCTCGTTCACCGCACCAAAGCGGTTCTTGATGGCGCGTACCAGCCTAAAGCTCGAATGCGTGTCGCCCTCAAAGTAAAGCACGGTGTCCACCATGTGCTCGAGCACGCGCGGGCCAGCCAGCGCGCCTTCTTTGGTGACGTGCCCGACCAGCACGATGCACACGCCGCTGGCCTTGGCGGCGCGCGTGAGGTGCGCGGCGCATTCACGCACCTGCGCCACCGAGCCGGGCGCCGAGGTCAGCTGGTCGGAATACACGGTTTGGATCGAATCGATGACAGCAATCGTGGGCGCATGCGCGTGCAAGGTGGCGAGGATTTTTTCGAGCTGGATTTCAGCCAACACCTGAACCTGCGAGCCGTCCAGCCCGAGCCGGCGCGCACGCAGCGCCACTTGCGCGCCGCTTTCCTCGCCGGTCACATACAGCGTCTTCTGACCGGCGCGTTGCAGCGCGTCTAACGCCTGCAACAAAAGGGTTGATTTACCAATGCCGGGGTCGCCGCCTATCAGCACCACGCCACCTTCGACAATGCCACCGCCGAGCACGCGGTCGAGTTCGTCATGGCCGGTGGGCGTGTAAGCCATGTCGGTGGCCTCGATGTCGGCCAACGCGGTGAGCTCGGATGCCTTGGCCAGCGAGGCAAAGCGGTTTTTGACCGGAGAGGCGCTTTCAGCCACGCCCTCGATGAGCGTGTTCCAGGCGTTGCAGTGCGGGCATTTGCCCAGCCACTTAGGGCTGGTGCCGCCGCAGTCGCTGCAGGTGTAAATAGTTTTGTCTTTGGCCATGCACTGAATATAACGGCCACCGGTCATGCCGGCTCACAGGGGTACAGGGGTGCAGTCAATAATGGCTTGGCTTGCAACCCCCCGTCAGAAACATACCCACCATGAACAACCCACGCGCCCTGAGCGGCGCAGCTTTTGCTACCTTGCTGCTGATCGCGCTGATGATGGGCGCCAACCATGTGGCCGCCCGTCTGGCCTTCAACAACGGGGTGGACGTGGCCACGGCGGTAGTTTTCCGCAGTGGCGTGACGGTGCTGGTGCTGATTGTGATTCTGTGGGTGCAGCGCGTTCCGCAGCATTTCACGCCGCGCCACAAGCGCATGCTGCCGCTCATCGGCCTGCTGGTCGGCGTGCAAAGCCTGTGCCTTTATTCGTCCGTGGCACGCCTGCCGGTGGCGCTGGCGCTGCTGGCTTTCAACACTTACCCGATCTGGACGGCGCTGTGGGCCAGGCTGATTTATCGACAGGCCCCGGAGCGCGCCCTCTTGCTGGCCATGCCGGTGATTTTGCTGGGTCTGGCACTGGCGCTTGACGTGCTGGGTGCAACTTCTGGGCTGGGTGCTTCTCTTCAATGGTCACGCATTGGCGCCGGGGTAGGCTTTGCGCTGGCGGCGGCCTGCACTTTCGGCTTGGCGCTGGTGATCACCCAAAACGAAGTCGCAGACATCGACGGCCGCGTGCGCACCGCCACCACCTTGTCGATGGCCGGCCTGATGGCGCTCTGCCTGGTGACCGTGCAAGGCGGCTTTAATTTGCCGCAAGCGCCCATCGGCTGGTGGGGTCTGGCTGCCTTGAGCCTGCTTTACGGCACGGCCTTCACCATCATGTTCACACTGCTGCCCAAGCTCGGCGTGGTCGGCAATTCCGCCATCATGAATGTGGAGCCGGTGTTTGCGCTGGCGCTGGCCTGGCTGCTGCTGGACCAGTCCATCGCGCCTGTGCAGGTGGCCGGCGCACTGCTAGTGGTCGGCGCAGTGATGGCGCTGGGGCTGCGCAAGCGCTGAGTGAGGTTCGCGATCCTGCGTCTTGAACGCGAACTTGCGTCATCCGCGCGAAGGCGGAGATCTATAGACTGGCCGTTTTAGGCCGCCGCAAACGGCACGCGTGGGGCAACGGCACACATCAGCTCGTAGCTCACGGTGCCGGCGGCAGCGGCCACTTCGTCGATGGGCAAGACGGCTCCGCTGGCGGACTTGCCCCAGAGCGTGACTTCACTGCCGATACCGGCTCCAGGCACCGGGCTCAGGTCTACCGCGATCATGTCCATGCTCACACGGCCCAATAGCCGGGTGCGCACACCGTCCACCAGCACCGGCGCGCCGGTACCACTGTGGCGCGGATAGCCATCGGCATAGCCGCAGGCCACCACGCCAATGCGCATGGCACGGTCTGCCGTGAATGAGGCGCCATAGCCCACCGAGTCACCGGTTTCGATCTGCTGCACAGCGATCAGCTTGGCACTGAGCGTCATGGCCGGCTGCAGGCCCCAGTGGCCGGCGCTGTGCTGCGGAAAATCAGCGGCACTGCCATAGACCGCTATGCCCGGGCGTACCCAGTCCGAGCGTTCGGCCAGCGCATCACCGTGGCGCAGCAAGGCCGCGCTATTGCTCAAGGTACGTTCGCCAGGCAGGTCGTGTGTGACCGCTTCAAAGGCCTGAAACTGTGCGGCAACGCCGGCCGGTCCGTCGGCATCGCTGAAGTGCGTCATGAGCGAAATCTCGTCCACTTGCGGCAGCCCGCTCAGCCGCGTCCAGGCGGCGCGAAATCGGTCGGGCTTGAAGCCCAGCCGGTTCATGCC
>CAMBWM010000288.1 GCA_945871335.1 Polaromonas sp. YR568
GGCAACAAGTTGGCGGCAGTGGTCACGCTGGTGCTGGACGCTGTGAAGGGCTGGTTGCCGATGGCGCTGGTGCAGTGGCAGGGCGCTGCGTACGGCCTGGGCGACGGCGCGCTGGCCGCTGTTGGACTGGCGGCTTTTTGGGGGCATCTTTTTCCGGTGTTTTTCGGCTTTAAGGGCGGCAAGGGCGTGGCCACTGCTGCAGGCGTGCTGTTCGGCGTGCATTGGCTGCTGGGACTGGCCTGCATGGGCACCTGGGTGCTGGTGGCGTATGTGTCGCGCTATTCATCGCTCTCAGCATTGTCCTGCGCCATGTTGGCGCCCCTTTACTACGTGATGGGCGACCGCGGCCTGTGGTACGTAGACCGCTCGGTGCTGCTGATGCTGGTGCTGATGGGCGCGCTGCTGATCTACCGCCACCGCGAGAACATCAGCAAACTGCTGCAAGGCAAAGAGTCCAAGCTGGGCGCCAAGCCCAAGAGCTGAGCTTTTCAGTCGCGGAAGTTGTTGAAGCTCAGCGGAAATTCGCTGATTTCTGACTTGATGAGGGCCATGGCGGCTTGCAGGTCGTCGCGTTTGGCGCCTGTCACCCGGACGGCGTCGCCCTGAATGGCGGCTTGCACTTTGATCTTACTGCCCTTGATGATTTGCTGGATCTTTTTGGACTGCTCGATTTCAATGCCGTTGCGTACTTTGCTGACCTGTTTGACCTTGTCACCGCCGATTTTCTCGACCTTGCCGACGTCTAGAAAGCGGGCGTCCACGCCGGCTTTGGTGAGCTTGCTGCGCAAAATATCATTGATTTGATCGATCTGGAAATCGCTGTCACCAATCGAGGTGATTTCCTTGTCCTTGAGCTCGATCGAGGCCGAGGTGCCCTTGAAGTCAAAGCGCGTACCGAGCTCTTTGGCGGAGTTTTCAACGGCATTTTTGACCTTGACGAGGTCCGCTTCCAGCACGGTGTCAAAAGAAGGCATGGTGTTCTCGTTTTCGTTGAAATCGCGGGTGCGACAATCTCTGGATGTTAGTCGAGAAAAACGTCCCCCTGCAGCAGCACAATAGCTTTGGCATTGTGGCCAAGGCCCTGAGTCTGGTGCGCATCGGCTCCGAGGCCGACCTGGCCGCTGTGCTGGCCGACCCGGCGCTGCAGGCGGTGCCCAAGTTCATTTTGGGCGGCGGCAGCAACATTGTGCTCACCGGCGACGTCAAACCCCTGGTGCTCAAGGTCGAGATCATGGGCAAACGCCTGGTGAGCGAGACCGCCAAAGCCTTCATCGTGGAGGCCGGCGCGGGCGAGAACTGGCACGAACTGGTGGCTTGGACGCTGGCCAATGGCTTTCCCGGTCTGGAAAACCTGGCCATGATTCCGGGCAGCGTGGGCGCTACGCCAGTGCAAAACATAGGTGCTTACGGTGTTGAGTTGCAGGACCGTTTTGATTCGCTGGACGCGATGGACTTGCAAACCGGCCAGACCTTCACGCTGGACGCCGCGCAATGCGCCTTTGGCTACCGCGACTCGGTTTTTAAACACGCTAGCAACGCGGCGGCCGGCGGCACTGCAACTTTCGGGCTGGCGGGCCGGGCGCTGATCACGCGCGTGCGCTTTGCTTTGCCAAAGGCCTGGAAGCCGGTGTTGGGTTATGCCGACCTGGACCGCAAGATCGCGCAGACCGGCGAGGTGCCGACCACGCCGCAGCAAATTTTTGAGTGGATCTGCGAGATCCGCCGCGCCAAACTTCCTGACCCGGCGGTGATTGGCAATGCCGGTAGTTTTTTCAAAAATCCGACTGTCTCGCGTGAGCAGTGCGACGACATCATCCAGCGCGAGCCAAAGATCGTGCACTACCCGATGGCTGACGGCTCCATCAAGCTGGCCGCCGGCTGGCTGATTGACGCTTGCGGCTGGAAGGGTAAAAGCGTGGGCAATGCCGCGGTGTACGAGCGCCAGGCGCTGGTGCTGATCAACAAGGGCGGCCCGCACAACCCGGTCACGGGCGGTGAGGTGATGACGCTGGCCAAAGCGATCCAGACCAGCGTTTATGAGCGCTTTGGCATCCTGCTGGAGAACGAGCCCGTGGTGGTCTGAGGCGCCCCTGACTGGCTTTTACTTGCGGTCGTTGCCCAGTGAGGGCAGGGTGCCGTCTTCGCCCAGGGTCAGCAAACCGCTGCGGGTGTAAATGCCCAGCTTGTCGCGCGTGTCCACGATGTCCAGGTTGCGCATGGTCAGTTGGCCGATGCGGTCCAGCGGGGTGAACGATCCGGCGACTTTTTCCATGCTCAGGCGCTCTGGCTTGTAGGTCAGGTTGGCGCTCTCGGTGTTGAGGATGGAGTAGTCGTTGCCGCGGCGCAGCTCGATGGTGACTTCACCCGTGACGGCGCGCGCTACCCAGCGCTGGGCGGTCTCGCGCAGCATGATGGACTGCGGGTCAAACCAGCGGCCCTGGTAGAGCAGGCGGCCGAGCTTGAGGCCGTTCATGCGGTACTGCTCGATGGTGTCTTCGTTATGAATGCCGGTGATCAGCCGCTCGTAGGCGATGAACAGCAGCGCCAGGCCAGGGGCTTCGTAGATGCCGCGGCTTTTGGCTTCGATGATGCGGTTTTCAATCTGGTCGCTCATGCCCAAGCCGTGGCGCCCACCGATGCGGTTGGCTTCCAGAATGAGTTCGGTCAGGCTTTCAAAGCTTTTGCCGTTCAGGGCGACAGGCTGGCCTTCTTCAAAGCGCACCGTGACTTCTTCGCGTTTGACGTCGACTTCGTCTTTCCAGAAAGCCACGCCCATGATGGGGTTGACGATCTTCATGCCGCTGGAGAGGTGCTCAAGGTCTTTGGCTTCGTGTGTGGCGCCCAGCATATTGGAGTCGGTCGAGTAGGCTTTTTCGGCCGACATCTTGTAACCAAAGCCGGCTTTTGTCATGAAGGCCGACATTTCGGCGCGGCCGCCCAACTCGTCAATGAAGAGCTGGTCCAGCCAGGGTTTGTAGATTTTCAGGTCGGGGTTGGTCAAGAGGCCGTAGCGGTAAAAACGCTCGATGTCGTTGCCCTTGTAGGTGCTGCCGTCGCCCCAGATGTTGACATCGTCTTCTTTCATCGCGGCCACCAGCATGGTGCCGGTGACAGCGCGGCCCAGTGGCGTGGTGTTGAAGTAGGTCACGCCGGCGGTCGAGATGTGGAAAGCGCCGCATTGCAGCGCAGCAATGCCTTCGGCGGCAAGCTGGCGGCGGCAGTCGATCAGGCGGGCTTTTTC
>CAMBWM010000289.1 GCA_945871335.1 Polaromonas sp. YR568
CAGGCACTGACCATGGCGGCCGCCACCAGGAACATCACCACCGCCGTGGTTTTACCGGCTGCCAGGATCAATTTGTACAAAGCTTTGAACTTGAGCTCGCGGTAAATGAACATGCCCACCACAAAACTGTAGACCGCAGCCACCACGGCGGCTTCGGTCGGGGTGAACACACCGAACTTCATACCGCCGATGATCAGTACCGGCAGCGCCAGCGCAAAGCCGCCTTCAGCCGTGATCTTCAGGCGATCCGGCATGCTGACGCGCGGGCCTGGTGGTACGTTTTCTCTCTTGGCCACCCACCACCAGGTCAGGCCGATGGCCACGCCCATCAAAATGCCCGGCACAATGCCGGCCAGAAAGAGCTTGGTGATGGACACATTGCCGGCCACACCAAAAATAATCATGCCAATCGACGGCGGAATCACCGGCGCAATGATGCCGCCCGAGGCAATCAGCCCGGAGGCCCGGCCGATGTTGTAGCCGGCAGCACGCATCATGGGAATCAGCAAAGCGGCCAGTGCTGCCGTGTCGGCCACCGCCGAGCCCGACAGGGACGCCATGATGACGGCCGCAATCACCGTGACATAACCCAGACCGCCACGAAAGTGCCCGACCCAGGCCATCGCCAGGTTAACGATGCGCCGGCTCAAACCGCCCGCGTTCATGAACTCGCCGGCCAGCAGGAAAAATGGCACCGCCAGCAAGGGAAAGTTGTCTGCTCCGTCGACGAAACGCTGCGCCAGGATCTGGCTGTCAAAAGTCACCAGACCGCTGGTCAGCGACAAATAACCCATGAGCGTTAGGCCGCAAACCAGCAAGGCATAAGCTATCGGCATGCCGATGGCCATGGCCGCCAACAAACTGAGAATAAAGACGGTGACGGTCATGCCTTGGCCTCCTTCAACTGCTTTTCAGCGTCGGCCAAACCTTCTGTTTCAACTACCTGCAGCAACTCTCTTTCTGTGATGGTCCCGGTGAGCAGACGGTAGATCACGCGCAAATTGATGATGCCCATGACAATGCCGACCACGTAGCCGATGCCGTAGATCCAGATCATCGAAATACCGACCACCGGGGAGATACTGGTCACCTGTAAATCGTGCATTTTGTAAGTGCCGAGGAAAAACAGGCCGTTGCACATCAACATCAAGCATTCGCTCATGAACAGGCAAACTTTTTTCCCGCGCAGGCCCAGGTGCTTGATCAGAGAATCCACCCCCAGGTGACCGCCCTCGCGCATGGCGACCATGGCGCCCACATAGGTGAGCCAGATAAAACAGTAGCGCGACATTTCGTCAGAGATGCTGATACCGGAGTTAAAGCCGTAACGCAGCACCACGTTGCCGAACACCATCACCACCATGGCGACCACGAAGACGACGATCAGTATCTCGAGCAGTTTGAAAAAATAACCAACGATGGCTTGCAAAAGTAGCTCCAGGGTATACGGGCGAATGGGTTAGCTGCCGGCGCTTTAGGCTGCTTTGAGTTGCGAGGCCGGTTTGCCCAGCTTGGGCAGGTGCCGGCGAGAAGAAAGAACCTCTTCAATGTCCTGGTGTGCGCCGTCGATCAGCTCCCGGATGGCGGTTTCCGCGGCATCAGGCTGATGCGCAATGACGGCGTCGAGTACCGCACGATGCAGCTGAAGGGAGGAACGCGGGCCGCCCGGGCGGCTGGTAGAGATTTCAAAACTGGTGCGCAGCAAGGCACTCAGTACTTTGCTCATTTGCTGCAACATGCGGTTGCCACTGGCGCGCAGCAGACCCTGGTGAAAGCGCAGGTCATGGGTGATGTAGTCCCCACCGCTGAGGACTGCTTGCGTCATGCCGGCAAAGGCCGCTTCAATACCAGCTATATCTTGTGCGCTGGCACGCTCGGCGGCCAAGCGCATGGCAGCGGGTTCGACCACGCGGCGCAAATCCTGCAGGTCACGCAAAAATCCGGGCGTCAGTCCGGCCTTGGACTGCCAGGTGACCACATCGGGGTCAAACCAGTTCCAGTGCTCTTCGGGCAGGACACGGGTGCCCACACGCGGGCCGGTGCTGATCAGCCCTTTGGCCACCAGCGACTTGACCGCTTCACGCACGACGGTGCGGCTCACGCCAAGCTCAGCGCAGAGCAGCGGTTCGGGGGGCAAGGCTGCGCCCACGGCATAACGTCCAGCCACCACGGCTTCACCGAGGTGGTCAACGGTGTTGCCGTGAACATTTTTAATCATGGTTATTACCAGTTCTCACAAGTCCAATCGTATGACGATAATATGTTCTTCCCCTTAAGGACTTTCCCCAATGACCGACCCTAAATCCCCCCCGCCCCCCAAAAAACGCCCCGAAGAACTGCGCAGCCAGCAATGGTTCGGCCGGCAAGATCGGGACGGCTTTGCCTACCGCAGCTGGGTCAAAGGCAAAGGTGTGCCGCATGACCAGTTTGACGGCCGGCCGGTCATCGGCATTTGCAACACCTTCAGCGAACTGACGCCCTGCAACTCGCACTTTCGCACCATCGCCGAGCAAGTAAAGATCGGCGTTTATGAGGCGGGCGGCTTTCCGCTGGAGTTTCCGGTGATGTCGCTGGGCGAAACCCTTCTGCGCCCCACCGCAATGCTCTACCGCAACCTGGCCAGCATGGACGTCGAAGAAAGTATCCGCGGCAACCCGATCGACGGCGTGGTGCTGCTGATGGGCTGCGACAAGACCACGCCCTCGCTGCTGATGGGTGCAGCCAGCGTGGACCTGCCCACCATAGGTGTGAGCGGCGGCCCCATGCTCAGCGGCAAATGGCGCGGCCAGGAGCTCGGCTCGGGCACCGGCGTGTGGAGCATGAGTGAGCAGGTGCGCGCCGGCACCTTGAAGCTGCAAGAGTTTTTTGAAGCCGAAAGCTGCATGCACCGCAGCCACGGTCACTGCATGACCATGGGCACGGCCAGCACCATGGCCAGCATGGTCGAGGCGCTGGGCGTGGGCCTGCCCGGCAATGCTGCCTACCCGGCTGTCGATGGCCGGCGCAATGTGCTGGCCCGCAGGGCCGGCCGACGCGCGGTGGCCATGGTGCATGAAGACCAGCTGCTGTCCAAAATCCTGACCAACGAAGCCTTTGAAAACGCCATCAAGACCCTGGCAGCCATTGGCGGCTCAACCAACGCGGTGATTCACCTGATCGCCATTGCCGGACGACTGGGACTCAACCTCACGGTGGACGACTTTGACCGACTGGCCAGCGACCTGCCCTGCCTGGTCA
>CAMBWM010000290.1 GCA_945871335.1 Polaromonas sp. YR568
CTGCGCAGCATTTCGAGCAGGCCCAAGCGAAACAGGCGCACAAAGCGCTCGTTGATCATGTCAACCGAAGCGACATTGACGCCCAGGCTGCTGTCTTCACTGGCCAGGTCATGCTTGCGCACGCGCGCAGCCGTGTTGTAGCCGGTGTCCACAGGAATGGTGCCGTCATTGACGCCTTCGGCAAGGGCCGAAAGCTCTTCGGGGCTCAGCAAGTTGGTGGCCATGGTCTCTTTGAAATAAAAGGTTCAGTGTCAGTCAGGGGCGCAGTTTGGGCGCTTTACTGCACGATGAAGGAGGTGAAGTACACGTCCTCAATGCCACCGAAGTCTTCGTACTTTTCGAGCAATGAGTTCATGGCGTCGCGCAAGCGAACGGCCAGCTCTTTGCGGAAATCGGGTTTGCTCAGATCAGCGTCGACGGTCTGGCGCATCACGTCCATCATGACGGAGCGCAGGGCGAACTCATGCTTTTTGACGTTGTCGAAAACGCGCTCGTCATAGCGGGTCATCACCGCCACTTGAATCGACATCACTTTGCGCGAGCCGGTCAGGTTGGTCAGGAATTCGCGCTCGAGCTGCAGGTAGCTGAAGTCAAAACGCGTGAGTTCGGGAGATTTTTTGGTCAACTTGCCCGGCGGGCCGCCTTTTTTATCGCCCTTTTTGCCGTCTTTCCCATCTTTCCCGGCCTCACCCTTGCCGTCAGCAGCAGACTCTGCAGCTTCTTGTTGCAAAAGCAATTGTTCGGCCGTGAGCTCTGGCTTGGGCTTGAAAGCGCCTGTGAAGAACATGGTACCCAGCACCGCGGCGACCAGCAGCAGCAGCACGGCCACAATCCCCCCGATGATCAGGAGCATCGGCTTTTTTGCCGCCGGTTCTGTTTCTACAACTTCTTCAGCCATGTGTCACCTCTTGTATTCGGTTCCAGTTTTTCTGCATCAGGCCCTCAGGGGCTTACTTTGTATCTTTGCCTCAAGCCAGCATATCCCAGTCGCTACCAGCACCGCCCCGACGTCCAACCGCTGTAGGCGCCAGCTGGACGGCTTGAACGCCCTGCCCTTGGTCTTCGTCGCTATCTTGCGAATTACCTTTAGAAGGGTTCTTGGAGGGTGTCGGGTTTCCGCCAGATTGACGCGCAGAATCACCGTTCACCCAGACATTAGCAACTGCCGTGCCTGATTGAGACAGGCTCTCCCGGAGTTTAGGCAAACCTTGCGCTATCAGCTCGCGTGTGAGGGGGTTGTCAGAGCGGAAAACCGCATCCAGACCACCGGCACGCATGTCAAGTTCCATGTCAATTCGACCCAGGCTGGCCGGATCCATGCGCATTTGTACCTTCCACTCACCGCGTTCAATCTGGGATTGCAGACGCTGGGCCAGGGCCTGGCCTAGCCGGTCGGCGAGCTGCTGGTAATGCTCTACCCGCTGGCCGGCCTGGCTGGCCACAGGGCTGGCGTTGCTTGACTGGCTCAGCTGAGAGCTTGTAGAACGTGCGCCCTCTGCAAACGGCGCCGGGGAAGACGGAGCCCGTTCACCGGGGGCAGCGTCCAAGACTTCAGCATCGGCGGCGACCAGTGTGCCGTCTGCTTTGAAGAATTCGGTCAGGTCAAGCCGGCTTTGAACTGCGCCGTTCGAGGCGCTGGCCAGTGCATTGGCAGTCAAACCGCCCCAGACCACGGCCTGGCCGCTGCCGCTCAGGGTGGCCAGGCGGCGCGTCAAGGCCGTGATGGCCTCACGCGGCAACATCAATTGAAGGCGCACGGCGTCCGTGTCCGTGGCATTGACATCTGTAGCGCTGTCCGTCTGCGCCAAAGGAGCCGCCACAACATGACCCAGAGGCTTGCCCATCTGCCAGCTCAATTCACTCAGGCCTTTGACTGTCAAAGTGGCGGGTTCTGCGTCTGGATTGGGGTTTGTACCAACCAATGAAGATGTAAGCATGGCGGGGCTTGACAAAGGGTTGGGGGTGGATGCAAGCACTAAATTGGAGGCGCTGAGCCCCACGCCAAGTTGGACCGCAGTCGCGAGCAGGGGATTCACGTGCAGGGCGGCAGGCACCAGCAAGGCACTCATGCCGCTCAATTCGGCCGGTGGGCTGGCTTGGACGGCCGTGTCACCAAACAAAGCGGCCAAGGTCGTTTCGTCCAGACCCTGGGTTCGGGCAAAGGCCACCAGGCTGCCGGTGTCCGGCACCGGGGTCGAGGGGGTGATCAATTCCAACTGAGAACTTAATGGCACGGCCAGCAGGCCGGCCTGCGCCAGGCCGTCAGCGGCAAGGTCTTGCCGCCCGGGCTCTGCCAGCAGGCTGCCTAAAAGATTAGCAAAGTCCGCGCCCTTCAAGCCGGTAGCCGGCGTTGAAATGGCTGCGGCGGACAGTCCCGTCGAGGCGGACGGGGGGGTAAGCGTGAGAGAAGTGAGGTTGGCGTCCATTTGGTTTTCGCGTCCAGGCTTTGGGTATCAGGTCATCCGGAAATCGGGGACCTGTACTTACTAAGCAAAAAGCGTGACCGGAGAGGTCTTGCCACATAGGTAGAAAACAGGCCAAAGCACCGGCCGCTGCCCCACCCTGTCGGTTTAGCGTGGCACAGAGATTGCATTGAAGTACCAATATTAACGAAATACACGTATTTTTACGAGTACCACCCATGAGCACACTGACACTGTCAAGTATCCGACAGAACCTGAGCAACTTCAACCTCTCCGGACTGAGCATTCCGGCGTTGGTTCTGCTGATTATGGCCATGCTGGTACTGCCGTTACCGCCTTGGCTGCTCGATATTTTGTTTACTTTCAACATTGCTTCGAGCCTGTTGATCATCATGATCGCCATCGGTACCCGTAAGCCGCTGGAGTTTTCGTCTTTTCCCTCAGTTTTGCTGTTTGCAACGATGTTGCGGCTGGCCCTGAACGTGGCTTCGACCCGGGTTGTCCTGGTCAGCGGCCACGAGGGCGAGGAGGCTGCCGGCAAGGTGGTCGCGGCTTTCGGTCATATTGTGATCGGCGGCAACTACGTCGTCGGTTTCATCATCTTCGGCATTTTGATGATCATCAATTTCATTGTGGTGACAAAAGGTGCCGGCCGGGTGTCAGAGGTGAATGCGCGTTTCACCCTGGACGCCATGCCCGGCAAACAGATGTCAATTGACGCCGACTTGAACGCCGGCGTGATTGACCAGGAAACTGCCAAAAAACGGCGCGAAGAGCTGTCACAAGAGTCTGACTTCTTCGGCTCCATGGAC
>CAMBWM010000291.1 GCA_945871335.1 Polaromonas sp. YR568
GCCATCAGCTCGGGCTGGGCGGTCAGTGACTCGATGAAGTCGGTGCGCACCCATGTGGGGGCGATGGCGTTGACGCGTATGCCTTCGCGCGCCCACTCCACGGCCAGCGAGCGCGTGAGGTTGACCACCGCGCCTTTGCTCGATTGGTACGAAATATTGGGGTAGAGCCCGCCGCCCGACAAGCCCATGATGGACGCGGTGTTGATGATGCAGCCGCGCTGGCGCTTGACCATGTGGCGTGCCGCCAGACGCGCGCACAAGAAAACGCCGGTCAGGTTGACGGCCAGCACGGCGTTCCAGTCTTTGAGTTCGAGTTCGAGCGAAGGCTTGCGAATAGCCATGCCGGCGTTGTTCACCAGGCAATCGATTTGCCCGGTCAGCGCGACCAGCTCGTCCATCGCAGTGGCCACTGCGGCTTCGTCGCTGACGTCCACGCCCCAGGCTTGCGCCTGAAAGCCTGCAGCCATCAGCTCGGCGGCCAGCGTGCGGGCAGCGTCAAAGTCGCGGTCAAAGAGAGCGACGAATGCACCGGATTTCGCCATGCCGCTGGCAATGGCCCGACCGATGCCCTTAGCGCCGCCGGTAACGATGGCGGTTTGGCCTTGCAGCGAAAAAGCGCTGGCGGGGTCAAAGCTGAAGGCCGGCTGGTTCATGCAGGGCCGATGATCAGACTCAGACCAGAGCTTTGACCACCGCTTCACCCATCTCGCGCGTGCCGACACGGGTCGTGCCTTCGCTGTAGATGTCGGGGGTGCGCAGGCCCTGGCTGAGCACGGCGTCCACCGCAGCTTCAATGCGTGCAGCGGCTTCGGGCTTGTTCAAGCTGAAGCGCAGCATCATGGCCGCGCTCAAAATGGTGGCCAGTGGGTTGGCCACGCCTTTGCCGGCGATGTCGGGCGCGCTGCCGTGGCTGGGCTCGTACAGGCCCTGGTTTTTGGCGTTCAGGCTGGCCGAGGGCAGCATGCCGATGCTGCCGGTGAGCATGGCAGCAGCGTCGCTCAAGATGTCGCCGAACATATTGCCAGTGACCACCACGTCAAACTTCTTGGGCGCTTTGACGAGTTGCATGGCGGCGTTGTCCACGTACATGTGGTCCAGCGCCACGTCGGGGTATTGCTTGCCGACTTCGCTGACCACGTCTTTCCAGAACTGGAAGGTTTCCAGCACATTGGCTTTGTCCACGCTGGTGACGCGCTTGCTGCGCTTTTGCGCAGCCTGAAAAGCGACGTGCGCAATGCGCTCGATTTCGGGACGCGAATAGCGCATGGTGTCAAAAGCTTCTTCGCTGCCGGGGAAATGCCCGTCGGTGGCGGTGCGCCGGCCACGCGGCTGGCCGAAGTAGATGTCGCCAGTGAGCTCGCGGATGATCAAAATGTCCAGGCCAGCCACCAGCTCGGGCTTGAGGCTCGAAGCATCGGTGAGTTGCTTGTAGCAAATGGCCGGGCGGAAATTGGCAAACAAGCCCATGTTTTTGCGCAGGCCCAAAATGGCTTGCTCGGGCCGCAACGGGCGGTCCAGCGTGTCGTATTTCCAGTCGCCCACCGCGCCAAACAGCACGGCGTCGGAATCCATGGCCAGCTTGAGCGTGGCCGGTGGCAGCGGGTGGCCGTGGGCTTCAAAAGCCGCACCGCCTACCAGCGCGGTTTCCAGCGTCATGTCCAGGTCCAGAACCTTCAAGACCTTGATGGCCTCGGCCACGATTTCGGTACCAATGCCGTCACCCGGCAGCACTGCAATTTTCATTTTTCTAGCCAATCATGTGGGGCGGCGCAAGCCGCAGGGGGAAAAGGAGCAAAACAGAAATCAGATGCTTTGCGTGTGGGCCAGCCAGGGCTTGGTGGCCAGGCGCTCCAGCTCAAAAGCTTTGATCTTGTCGGCTTTTTGCAGAGTCAGGCCGATGTCGTCCAGACCGCCGAGCAGGCAGAACTTTTTGAAGGCCTGCACCTCAAACGGCAGCTCTTCGCCTTGCGGCTTGATGACCACCTGGCGCGCCAGATCAATAGTGAGTTGGTAGCCGGGAAAAGCCAGCGCGTCGTCAAACAACTTGGCGACCTGGGCATCGGGCAAGACGATGGGCAGTAAGCCGTTTTTAAAGCTGTTGTTGAAAAAGATGTCGGCGTAGCTGGGCGCAATGATGGCCCGAAAACCATATTGGTCCAGCGCCCAGGGCGCGTGTTCGCGTGAGGAGCCGCAGCCGAAGTTTTTACGTGCCAGCAGAATGGACGCGCCTTTGTAGCGCGGCTGGTTGAGCACGAAGTCGGGGTTGGGTTTGCGCGAGGCCGGGTCTTGGCCGGGCTCGCCCGGGTCCAGGTAGCGCCAGGCATCAAACAAGTTGGGTCCGAAACCGGTCTTGCGGATCGACTTGAGGAACTGCTTGGGAATGATCGCGTCGGTGTCAACGTTCTCGCGGTCCATGGGGGCCACCAGGCCCTTGTGTACGGTGAATTTTTGCATATTGAACTTAAACAAACTTTCGGATGTCAACAAAGTGGCCGTGAACGGCGGCGGCTGCAGCCATGGCCGGGCTGACCAAATGCGTGCGACCACCCGCGCCTTGCCGGCCTTCGAAATTGCGGTTGCTGGTGGAGGCGCAGCGCTCGCCCGGTTCAAGCCTGTCGGCGTTCATGGCCAGGCACATGGAGCAACCGGGTTCACGCCACTCAAAACCGGCTGCTACAAAAATCTTGTCCAGGCCTTCGCGCTCGGCCTGCTCTTTGACCAGACCGGAGCCGGGCACCACCAGGGCGAGCTTGACGTTTTTGGCGACCCTCTGGCCGATTTTTTTAACGATGGCGGCGGCCTCGCGCATGTCTTCAATGCGGCTGTTGGTGCAGGAGCCGATGAACACCTTGTCGATCAGGATGTCGTTGATGGCCTTGCCGGGCGCCAGACCCATGTAAGTCAGCGCGCGCTCGATGGCATCGCGCTTGTTGGCGTCTTTTTCCTTGTCCGGGTCGGGCAGTATGTCGTCGATGGACAGCACCATCTCGGGGGAGGTGCCCCAGGTGACTTGCGGGCGGATCTGGCTGGCGTCGAGTTCGACCACGGCGTCAAAAGTTACGCCTGGGTCAGACTGCAGTGTGCTCCAGTAGCGCTGGGCCATGTCCCACTCGGGGCCGCCGACAAACTGACCGGTTTTGGGATCGGTGCCGGGGGCGAGTAAGCGGCCTTTGACGTAGTCGATGGTTTTGGCATCCACGGCCACCAGGCCGGCGCGGGCACCGGCTTC
>CAMBWM010000292.1 GCA_945871335.1 Polaromonas sp. YR568
ATCGCTGACATGAACGGTCCGCGCAAGCCCCAGGCCAGACCATGCAAGGCGGCAAAAGCAATCAGTCCGGCCATGCCGCTGGCGTAGGTCAGCGCCAGCATCCCCAGCGCATGCGACAACATGCACAAGGCCGTTACCTTGCGCATCTCAAATTTATTGCCGATAGCCGCACCCAGCAGCACGCCCAGTAATTGGCCAAAGTTCATCAGCATGATGACGAAGCTTGCCGCGGCAAACGAGTAACCCAAGCCTTCTTTCATGTGCGTAATGGCATGCACATTGACTGCGGTCACCACCAGCAGAGCCAAGCCGTGGCCGATGGCCAGCAACCAGAAAGACCGGGTTCGCAGCGCTTGGCGCAATGTGAACTGCGCTTGCACCAAAGGCAGGGCGCTACCGGACGCGGGCGGCGCTAAATTGAGCGCGGGGTCAAGACCGTCCATATGCTCTCCATGGTCTTCAGGACGGCGGCGTATCACGCGCGACAAAGGCAAGCCCAGCACCAAAGCAAGCACCCCCGAGAGCGTGGCGGTGTTGCGCCAGCCCCAGTGCTCAATGAGCCAGGCCATGGCGGGCACCAGCATGCCTCCCATGGCATAGCCCATGCTCATGATGGACAGTGCACGTGCGCGGTTTTTTTCAAACCATTGGACCAAGGTCACTGACAGGGGAAAGTAACCGCCCAGACTCGCGCCAGTGGCCATTAAAACTGCGCTGACATAAAACGTGCTGACTGAGTCCACTTGGCTCAACAGGAAAAGGCCTAGGCTGAAAATCACGATGCCCCAGCGGATGATCGACTGGGGGCGGTAACGGTCCAGCATCCAACCCAGCAAGGGGCCGATGACAGCGGACTCCATAGACTGCAGTGCAGCCGCACCTGAAAGCGTGGTTTTGCTCCAGCCCATTTCCTGCGACAAGATGGCGATGTACAAGCCGAAGGACTGCAGCAGCAAAGTCCCGAGCAAAAGTTGGATGCCAAAAGCGGCTCCCACCATCCGCCAGCCATAGAAAATTTTCATGCGGGCATCAGTAGTGTGGCGGTAAGTCGTCCCGCAGGCGCGCCGCGCCGCTTGCCATGCCAGCTTGCTGCTGCTGCTCGCGCAATTGGGCCAGCTCGCGAATCAAGGCTTCGATTTGCTGCTGCTGGCGAATCACTACCCGGTTGAGCTCGTCGAGCAGTTCTTCTGCAAAGCTGGCCTTGATCTCCAGCGCTGTCAGTCGTTGGCTTGCAATGTCCTCTGGTGTCATAGCGCTATTGGACCCTAAAACTCAGGGTGTAAAGTAGCCCCATCAAAATGAAGGCGCCAACAAGCGCGATAACCTCAAAGGCATCAGACATGGGCGCGCAGTGGAAAGCAAAAGGCAAAGAACTGGCGGCCAACGCCAAAGGCAAACTTTTCGGGCGGCTGGCCAAAGACATCATGATCGCAGCCCGCAGCGGGGCTGACCCGGCGTCGAATTCGCGGCTGCGGCTGGTGGTGGAGCAGGCCCGCAAGGTCTCCATGCCCAAGGACACGCTGGACCGTGCGATCAAAAAAGGCGCCGGTCTGACCGGAGAAACCGTCAGCTTCGAGCATGTCATCTACGAAGGTTTTGCACCTCACCAAGTGCCGGTCATGGTGGAATGCCTGACGGACAACCTCAACCGCACGGCCCCGGAAATGCGCGTGCTTTTTCGCAAGGGCCAACTGGGCACCTCGGGTTCGGTGTCCTGGGACTTTGACCATGTCGGCATGATCGAGGCCGAGCCGCTGGTCGCCGGTGCCGACCCCGAGCTGGCCGCCATTGAGGCAGGCGCGCAAGACTTTGAGCCCGGCGAAGAAGCTGGCGCCACCATGTTCTGGACTGATCCGGCTGACCTGGACCTGGTCAGCCGGGCATTGCCTGCGCACAATTTTTCGGTGCTGACTGCCAAGCTCGGCTACAAGCCCAAAAACCCGGTGGACCCCGCTAACTTGAGCGCTGCCCAGCTCGAAGAGGTGGAGTCTTTTCTGGCCGCTATCGACGGCAACGACGACGTGCAAAACGTCTTTGTGGGGCTGGCCGGCTGAGTTAGAGCATGCCATCAGTGGCTCAATGCGACGGGCACTTCAGCGGTAAAAGGCTTCAACCCGGCCCTTGAGTTTGATCAACAGCGGCTGACCCTTGCGGTCCACGGTCTTGCCGGCGGCCACGCGAATCCAGCCTTCGCTGATGCAATATTCCTCAACATCCATGCGGTCTTTGTCGTTGAAGCGGATGCCGATGTTGTGCTCAAAAATTGCGGCCACATGGTGCGGGCTGCGCGGGTCGGTCGACAAGCGGTCAGGCAGAGGGGGTAATGCAGTGGCTTCGGTCATGCCGGTATTGTGCTTGAAACGCCGGCCTACGCCAAAGCCAATCCGAGCAAGATCAACTTGGAATCGGCCAAGGCGCTGCGTCAGACATCGGTGCGCGACTCCCTCACCGGCGAAGGCGCAGAAGTGGTGGGCGGCACACCCGCATCGGCAAAATGATCGCTGACGGCCGGCTCAAAATGAATTGAGTTCTTGTTTTCAGCGAAACACTAGGGTTTACACCTTATTGACTGGGGCCGTTTGCCCACTAACCTTATCATTTTGAATACCAAGGATTCGCGCATGTTGAAACTTAATATCAACGGTAAAAGCCATGAAGTAGACGTCGAGCCCGAGATGCCCCTGTTGTGGGTACTGCGCGACCAGCTGGGCATGACCGGCACCAAATTCGGTTGCGGTATTGCCCAGTGCGGTTCTTGCACAGTGCACCTCAATGGTGAGCCGGTGCGCTCATGCTCTTACCCAGTGTCTGGCGCTGTAGGCCAGCGGGTGATGACGATTGAAGGATTGTCGAAGGACGGCACACACCCCGTGCAAATGGCCTGGAAGGCGCTCGATGTGCCGCAGTGTGGTTACTGCCAGTCCGGCCAGATCCTGGCGGCCACCACCTTGCTGCGCAAAAAACCCAAACCCACCGACGCCGACATTGACGAGGCCATGACCAACATCTGCCGCTGCGGCACCTACCAGCGCATCCGCGCAGCCATCCATCTGGCCGCTAAAACCGGTAAGGGCGTGGGATCAGTGATCCACATGGTCAGCGATGCTGGCGAAATTATCGAACCCACAACGGCCCAAGCCTGAAAGCAGCGCACATGACCATGTCGACAAACACCCGCTTGTCCCGCCGCGCCTTTGTGCTGTCCAGTGCCGCTGCC
>CAMBWM010000293.1 GCA_945871335.1 Polaromonas sp. YR568
TGGCTGGCGCGTGGCCTTAGCCCGCCTGCAGACGACCCTAAACAACTGCTGCGCCGCCTGATGGCGGCACTGGTCCGCGGCGAGTCTGAAGAAAGTGCCGAGAAAGTCAACAGCTTGCAGCGTGCAGTCGACGACATGGAGTCTTTCCAGGTCCAGGCAGTGCAAGCGCAAGCCCAGCGCGAGTTGATGATGCGCATGGTCTTGCCATTTCATGATGCTGAGCCGGTAGAGATTGTCTTCAGGCGAGCACCGCGTGACGGTGACAAGCCGCCACCCCTGACGGTCAACGTGCACTCGCGCAGCGATGTGCTCGGCGAAATCTGGCTCAAGACAGAGCTGCACGGCACTGACCGGGTTGATCTGCACATGTGGGCAGTGCAGGGTGAAGTTGCCAAGCAGGCCACCGCCCGCGCACCGGAGCTGCGCCAGCAGCTCGCAGAGGCCGGGTTGGCCATGCAAAGCTTTCAAATCGTGCATGGCGCGCGTCCGGTAGACCCCGGTCAGTGGCGCCCGAGCGGTCGTGGCTTGGTGGTGGACGTTTCAGCATGAACCCGATTCGTCAGGCCATTGCCCTCGAGTACGGCGCCCACGCAGTGCCCATTGTCACCGCCAAGGGCGATGGTGCTGTGGCTGACATGATTGTGGAAGAAGCCCGCAAGCAGGGCATTTATGTCACGCAAGACCCCCAGCTGCTGGCTTTGCTCAGCCGGCTCAATGTCGACGAAGAAATACCCACAGAGCTCTACACCACCGTGGCAGTGATTTTGAGTTGGGTGTATTGGCTCAAGGGCATGCGCCCGGGGGATGAAAAAATGTCAGCCTACAGCCGCCCTGAGGTTGCTGCCCAAGCAGCGCCGGCCGATCCTGCGGCTTAAACAGGGCAGGGCTCAGGCGTCCTGGTACCCGCGCCCGCGTGAAAAACGGGCTACCTGGCCCAGGCGGTCATAAACCTCAACGGTGCTGGTGGCCACGCTGGACTGCAGGCTTTGCAGGGTCCCGCGAATGGCTTCGAGTTTGCGCTCTATGAGCATGGCGTTGCGTCTGTGCAGGTCGCGGCATTCGGTCATGGCGGCCAGCAGCCCCTGCCAATCGGGGTCTTGTTGCAAAACCTCCGCCGCTGGGCACAGGCCTGCAAGTTCGGCGAGCAAATCAGCTTTACGGCCTTGAAGTTGTTCAAAACGGTCCAGATCCTGCTTTTGCAAGGACTCGAACTCCATTTCGAGAATTTGCGCCAACTCGCCGGCCATAGGCAAAGCGCGCACGGCGCGTGCCAGTTGCTCGGCTTTGGCTTGATCAGTCACCTGCTCAGTCGTCAATCATTTTTTCGATAGCCACAAAGCTCTCGGCGATGCGCTTGGCATCCAGGGGGTACTGGCCATCCTGAATGGCTTTTTTGATCGAATCGACCTTGACCCGGTCAAATTCGGGCTCGTTCATGGCTTTTTGAGCCACATTACTCAAGCTCAGCGTGTCCGGGCCGGGGCGCACAGGGGCTTTGGGCGCCAGAGCTTGTGCCGCGGGGGCTTTGCTGTCCGCAGCATCAGTCTTTTTGTCGAGCTTTTCCAAAGCGTTGCGCACAGTCGCGTCGGACTGGGCTTTGCGGCCATATTGTGAAATTGCATCGGTCATAAAGCACTCTCTTTCTAATAATGACAGTCACTTCAAAAGGACTGTGCATCTGTAGTATCGGCCGCTCTTTTGAGAACTTGAGGGCCTTTATGAAAAAAACCTCAAAAACCCCGGACAGCGCCCGGCCCCGTGACTGTACCCGTTAGTAATCGACCCGACTCCGTATTTTTCAAGCGGATTTGTTCACCCATTCGCCCATCTTGCATCGCTTCAACGCGGACGGTGATCTCAAAGCCCTTGCCTTGGCCTACCGTCATGAGTGCGGATTGCCCTTGTTTGACCAAAACAGCCCGCCGAATGTCATTACTTCGTACTACTTGGCCGGCCGGCAAGTCGCGGGTGGCTTCCCCATTAATAAGATCTTTTAATGATGACACCGCCTGCGGATCCAGCCCTAGCGTCGGGCGGCTGACTTCTTCCAGCATGGCCGGTTGTAACTGAGTGCCGCGCTGAATCAGGTGACGGGTGATCACGGTGGTCCGGTTGACTGGCGCCGCCCCTTGAGCGGTTTGAGCCGCCGCAGGCGCTGCGGCATCTGCTATTTGTACCCGCAGGTAAATCTGCCAGGCAGGCTGGGCGCAGCGCACCCGCACAGATTCACGCGAGGCAAAGGGCAGGTCGATTAACAACGGCTGAGGGCACTCCAGCACATTGACCCGGGGGTCGATGGGCGCTATCTCAACTTTGGCAGGCTCTGTGTTCTGGTTTTGGCCCACCCATTGGCGGACCTGCAAGAGCATTTTCTCTTTGGGCGATGTGGCGGACGCTGCCGTTGCGCTGGGCGCGACGGGCGGTGCGGGCGGCACTTTGCCGGCCTGGGCCAAAGCCTGGCCGCAGACCAGGCAGGCGGCCAGCCAGGCCAGCGCCCCGGTCAAAGGGTGCCGGAAATTGACACTAAAAGGTCGGCACAGCATTTGCATTCACTCAGTTAAATCATTCAAAACGCCACCAAGGGTGTTGATTTATTGACACCACAGAGGGTGCAGATAGACATAGTTGCAAGAAAGAGACCAAGTGAAAAAGATCGCTTTCACGCTCGCAGCCTTATTGGCTGTGACAACTCATTTTGACGCATGGGAAAAGCCCACGCTAGGAGACCGCCATGGGGCCCGATGACAAGGTATCTGCATCTGCCAGCAAAGTAGCCTGGCAAGCCCCATCGCAACGGGTGGCCGGTAACCCTGCACGCCCTTTTCATGGCGGCAAAGCGACAGAAGGCGCTGCGGGCCGCTTCGGCGCGGCGCTCAGCCAGGTTCGCTTGAGTGAGCCCTTGACGCTGGCCTTAAGCCAAAACAAGCAGGCCGCGCCAACAGATCTCGCCGTACCCGGACTGAGCTCAGACCGGGGCCCGGCTACCATTCATAAGGTCGTCGCCGGAGACACGCTCAGCGACATTGTTAAAGAGCACGCCCAGACCATGGGAGTTCAGCTCAGCGGCCCCCAAACCATGCGAATGGTGCAGCAAGTCGCAAGCGCCAACAAAATAAGCAACATCAACCGCATTTTCCCTGGCCAGCAGATCAACCTGAGCCAGCTCTCGACGGACCTGGAAGCCAGCCTGTCAGGGCAGATCAC
>CAMBWM010000294.1 GCA_945871335.1 Polaromonas sp. YR568
ATCGAGCACCGTGAGATTTTTCACGACGAGATGCTTCACATCATGCGCTTGATCATGGGCGGCGAGATGTCGCCCGTCATGATGGCCGCGCTGATCACCGGCTTGCGCGTTAAAAAAGAAACCATCGGCGAAATCACCGCAGCCGCGCAAGTCATGCGTGAGTTTTCGACCAAGGTTCATGTGGCCGACAAGACACACTTGGTGGACATCGTCGGCACGGGCGGTGACGGCTCACACACCTTCAATATCTCGACTTGCTCAATGTTCGTCGCAGCCGCTGCTGGCGCCAAAGTCAGCAAGCACGGCGGGCGCAGCGTCAGCAGCAAGTCGGGCAGCGCCGACGTGCTGGAAACCTTGGGCCTGAACATCAATTTACAACCCGACGCCATTGCCCGCTGCATCGAAGAGGTCGGCGTCGGTTTCATGTTCGCGCCCAACCATCACCCGGCCATGAAAAATGTAGCGCCCATCCGCAAAGAACTTGGCGTGCGTACGATCTTCAACATCCTGGGTCCGCTAACCAACCCGGCCGATGCGCCGCATATTCTGATGGGCGTGTTTCACTCTGATCTGGTCGGTATCCAGGTACGAGCTTTGCAGCGGCTGGGCGCCGAGCATGCGTTGGTGGTTTACGGCAAGGATGGTATGGATGAGATCAGCTTAGGGGCCTCCACGGTGATTGGCGAGCTGAAAAACGGTGAGATCACCGAATACGAAATTCATCCCGAGGACTTCGGCCTTCCCATGGCCAGCAACCGCACCCTGCGCGTGGAAACGCCCGAGCAATCCAAGCAAATGCTGATGGGCGTGCTCAATGGTGAGCCCGGCGCCCCCAGTGACATCGTCGCGCTCAATGCCGGCGCTGCGCTTTATGCTGCCAATCTCACTGACAGCCTTCAGGGAGGCCTGGCGCTGGCACGCGCCGCCATCAACTCGGGCGCTGCACGCCGCAAGCTAGACGAGCTGGTGCTGGCCACGCAGCGGGGCTAAAGCCTTGGCGAGAATGGCTTTTCCAGCAACTTTTTTGACCAACACAACAGGCCAACGACCATGAGCGACATCCTTGAAAAAATCGTTGCAGTCAAACACCAAGAGGTCGCTGCCGCCCTGGCGCGCAAGCCACTGGCCGCCATGCGGGCTGACGCAGAATCGCGTGTGCTCACACGTGACTTTGTGGGCGCCATGCGCGCCAAGATCGCTGCCGGCCTGCCGGCGGTGATCGCCGAAGTGAAAAAAGCCAGTCCGTCCAAGGGTGTGTTGCGCGCTGACTTTATCCCGGCCGATATTGCCCAAAGCTACGCTGAACATGGTGCAGCCTGTCTGTCGGTACTGACTGATCGGCAGTTTTTTCAGGGCAGCATCGATTACCTCAAGCAGGCCCGTGCGTCTTGTGATCTGCCGGTTTTGCGCAAGGATTTCATGGTGGACCCCTACCAGGTCTATGAAGCGCGCGCCATGGGCGCAGACTGTATTTTGCTGATCGCCGCCTGTCTTAACGATGCCCAAATGCAGGGCCTGGAGGCGCTGGCCTTGTCTCTGGACATGGCGGTACTGGTCGAGGTTCACGATGGGGCTGAGCTGCAACGCGCACTTAAATTGAAAACGCCTTTGCTGGGCATCAACAACCGCAATCTCAAAACCTTCGACGTCTCGCTGTCCACCACCCTAGGTCTGCTCAAAGATGTGCCTGCAAGCCATTTGCTGGTGACTGAGTCAGGCATCAGCACGGCAGCCGATGTGCAACGCATGCGTGCTGCCGGTGTGCATGCCTTTCTGGTCGGCGAAGTGTTCATGCGCGCCGACGAGCCAGGCCAGGCGCTGGCGGAACTCTTCGGCTGATCTGCGCTTGCAAGGCTTGCCGTGGCAAAAACCCCCAAGGTATCGGCTGCTGACGCGCAGACAGACTTTGGTTTTGCAATGCCTGTCGCTGTGCCGTCGGCCCACAACCGTCTGACAAACTGGAGCTCCGCCCATTGGCCGGCAGACCCCAGTTGGATGACGCTGCTCAAGGCCTTCTGGGTCAGCCCGCCCGGGCTGGCGCTCGGCGGCTTTGTGGCTCAACGACTGGCCGCTGGTGCCGTCATTTACCCCGACCAACCTTTGCGTGCCCTGGAGCTCACGCCCTTGCCTGAGGTTCGCGTTGTCATTGTTGGCCAGGATCCATAC
Organism: Polaromonas sp. YR568; assembly: GCA_945871335.1. The sequence goes on from CAMBWM010000294.1 coordinate 2,167, forward strand.
CACGGACCTGATCAGGCCCACGGGCTGGCTTTTTCGGTGCAAGCCGGCCAGCGGGTGCCTCCCAGCTTGCGCAATATTTTCAGTGAAATTGAACGGAGCTCGCCGCCCAAGCTGGCACCCAGCGTTCATGCTCGGTCCCCGCGCGTTGGTGCTCTGGAGCCCTGGGCGCGGCAGGGCGTGCTCCTGCTCAACACCTGCTTGACGGTTGAATCTGGTGCGCCCGGCAGCCACGCCAAACAAGGTTGGGAAGTGCTCACTGACGCAATAATTCAGGCAGTTGCTTGTTCTGAGACCCCGACGGTGTTTATGCTATGGGGTGCTCATGCGCATGCCAAACAGGATCTGATCGGCCCCAGCCGCCATCTTGTGTTGACAGCCAACCATCCTTCCCCGCTTTCAGCCCGCCGCCCACCCCGGCCTTTTGTGGGTTGCGGCCATTTTTCCGCCGCCAACGCCTGGCTTGAGCTGCACGGTCGCGGGGCTGTTTTGTGGTAATAAACCAGCCAAAAACCGTGGCATAATCCGAGGTTCACTTGCTGGATGGGTGTCCGAGTGGTTAAAGGAGGCAGACTGTAAATCTGTTCGCTAACGCGTACGCTGGTTCGAATCCAGCCCCATCCACCATATCTCAGGACGCGCCGTGGGTTTAGGCCTCGGTTTTGCCTTGGATGAAAGGGGTGAGCGGCTCGCAGCTGGTCTATGAATTGGTTCGGGTTAGTGACAAGTCGGTGAGAAATAGAGCAGAGCTGCGGGAGTAGTTCAATGGTAGAACCCTAGCCTTCCAAGCTAATGACGCGGGTTCGATTCCCGTCTCCCGCTCCAGCCCTGGCTTTTGTGAGGCCTTGGCTTCTAGAGTTTTGCTGTTTTTTGCCGGTGTGTTGTTGGGGTTTTAAGTGTTTTCGCAGTGGCCCATTTGGCTCAGTGGTAGAGCACTCCCTTGGTAAGGGAGAGGTCGCGGGTCCGATTCCCGCAATGGGCACCATATTTGGAGCTGGCGCAGCGTCAATGTCGTTGTTGCCAGCCG
>CAMBWM010000295.1 GCA_945871335.1 Polaromonas sp. YR568
AGGTTGAACCGTATGCGCAACCGAGCTTTCAAACAAGTTGATGTGTTCACCGCGCAAGCCTATCTGGGCAACGCGCTGGCCGTGGTGCTGGACGGCGAAGGCCTGAGCGACGCCGACATGCAGCGTTTTGCATGTTGGACCAACTTGTCAGAGACCACTTTTTTATTGCCGCCCACCCCCGAGGCCGCCGCTGCCGGGGCGGACTACCAGGTGCGCATCTTTGCGCCGGGGTATGAGATGCCCTTTGCCGGCCACCCCACGCTAGGCAGTTGCCACGCCTGGCTGCAGGCGGGTGGCGTGCCGCGTGACCCAACGCGCGTGGTGCAGCAGTGCAAGGCCGGCCTGGTGGCCATTAGCCGCACGCCCAATGCCGCGTCCCCTGGCGGGCAGCGTCTGGCTTTTGCCGCGCCTCCCATGGTACGCCGCGCGCCCACGCCCGAGGCAGGTGCTGCGCTGGCCGAAGCCATGGGATTGCAGCATTGCCAGATTTTGGCGGCCCAGCACCTGTGCAACGGCCCCCAACATTTCGGTTTTTTGGTAGACGACACCAGCACCGTGCTGACGCTGGAGCCTGACTTAGCGGCGCTCGCGCGCCTGATGCCGCAGATCGGCATCAGCGGCGTGGGACTGGCGGCTGTTGCGCACGCACCATCAGCGCCGGGCTTGATAGGGCGCTCCAACCGCGAGGCGCGGGCTTTTGAGTCCCGGAGCGCAAATGCATCGCTACAAACTGCAAACGAGCCCACGGTGGAAGTACGTTTCTTTTTCATTACCGGTCCGCAGGTCACCGAAGATCCGGTCACCGGCAGCTTCAATGCCAGCCTGGCACAGTGGCTGATCGGGGAGGGTCTGCTGCCCGACCAGTACATTGCCTCGCAAGGCCTGAACATCGGCCGCGCCGGCCAGGTGTATGTGCGGCGCGACGCAGGCGGCCAAGTCTGGGTGGGCGGTGATTCTGTAACATGCGTTAAAGGGGAGGTGTTGCTATGAACCAGCAAATTTTGCGTACAACGGTCGATCACCTGGTGGTACTGGCAGCGACGCTGGACGAAGGCTCACGCTGGTGTACCCGCCTGCTCGGCGTCACACCCTCGCCGGGCGGTCAGCACCCGCTGATGGGCACGCACAACCGGCTGGTCAATATCTCCAGCTTTGCTTATCCCGACACTTATCTGGAGATCATCGCTCTGGACCCCGAGGCCCAGAGCCAGCGCGAGCCCGGCCTCAAGCGCTGGTTTGACATGGACGACCCGGTGCTGCACGCGCAGGTGGCGCGGGATGGCCCGCAGCTGATTCACTTTGTGGCGCGTTGCCCGGATGTGCAGCCAGCCATGTACGTCCTGGGAGCGCTGGGGCTGGACTGCGGCCAAGTGATAAAGGCCTCCAGGCCCACGCCTGAAGGCCTGCTGCAATGGCGCATCACCGTGCGCGACGACGGCCAGCGGCTGCTAGAGGGCGCGCTGCCCACACTCATTCAATGGGGCGAGCCAGGTGAAGCCGAGCCGGCCCACCCGACGCAGACCCTGCCCTACTCGGGCCTGCAGCTGCAAGGCCTGCAACTGACGCACCCGACTTCCGAATGGATTGAAAGCGCCTGCGATGCCATCGGCCTTAACGGCATGCAAGTGCAAGCTGGCAAGCCGGGCATTCGCGCCACCTTGCAAACCGAGCGTGGCCTGGTGCAACTGAGTTCGCCGCCGCACCGGGAGGCCCCACCGACAACATTGCGCGACTGAACGCGGAAACCAGCAAAATTCTGGCGCTGCCGGAGGTACGCGCCACGCTCGAATAAAGCGCCAGGCTCAAAAGGCCGGCAGGCTGTCGAACTCGACCAGCAACTCTGCTAATGCGCGGCCGCTGGCCTCCAGCACGGCGCGGCCTTTGTCGGCTGTGGCCGCCGCCGCGTTGCCGGCCGTACCGGCGGGGTTCAGGTCTTGCGCGGCCCAGGCCAGCTTGACGCTGCGGCCGTTGCCGATGATCGAAAAATCACGTGCCCGCTGCCGGCTGGTGGACTCAAAGTTCTGCGCCTGCCGCATGTTCACCCGCTCGGGGTGCAAAGCCAGCATCATCGAGGTTTCAACCTCGCCGCCGTGCACGCCAAAGCGCTCTTCGTCCGAGCCAAACAGCGCCTGCACTGCCGCCGGCAGCGGCAGCGCAAAGGTGTTGACCATGGCCACCGTCATGCCAAAGCGCGCCCGCAACTCGCGCCCGACGATGTCCATGGTCGAGACATTGCCGCCGTGTGAATTGAGCAGCACCAGCTTTTTGATGCCGGTGCGCGCCACGCATTCGCCCAGGTCTACCCAGGCTTGAACCAGCGTGGCCGCACTCAGCGTCAGCGTGCCGGCAAAGGCCGTGTGCTCCACGCTGCGGCCCACCGTTTGCGTCGGCAAAAAAAACACCGGCAAGCCAGCCGGCAGATGCGCCAGCGCATGCGCCACCACGCCATTGACCAAGTCGGTGTCCACACTCAGCGGCAAGTGCGGGCCATGCTGCTCTGTGGCGGCCAGCGGCAACACGGCGATGCTGCGCGCCGCGTCAAGCTGCGCAAAGTCTGTGGTCTTGAGGTCGGCCCAAAAGCGGGGCAAAGTGGAAGTCATGGCCAATTCTGACATGGGGCGCTTTACACCCCTTGCCCCTGGCTCACATGCCGCCCCTGTCGCTGCGCCCGCGCCTGGCCGGCCAGCGTGAGCGGTATGCGCTATCGCATATAAAGCATGCTTCTTGAGCATGATGTTGTCAAGCAGAGCGTAATGAGTTGGCCAAGCCGTGCAAAAATGTCTTCGCAAGCGCTCCACAAGGAGACGATGTTTTTTTGAGTATCCATTCCAGACCGCTATCATTTCCAGATGAATGAGCACCGGGCTACTTTCACGGACAAATTGCTGCGGCGCCTGCGCCTACGGCATATCGAGCTGCTCCGCACCTTGGGCGATGTCCCTACGGTTCGCCTAGCGGCAGAGCAGATGAACCTCTCGCAGCCCGCCATCAGCAAGATGCTCCAAGAGGTTGAGGCGGTGTGTGGTTCCCGGCTTTTCGAGAGGGGCCGGCGCGGCATAGAGCCCAACGCGGCGGGGAAGCTGTTGATTCGACACGCACGAATTTTAGTGAACCAGTTGGACTATGCCGGCCAGCAGCTTCAGTCTCTCGACGGCGGTGCTGCCACCTTGCTCCATGTGGG
>CAMBWM010000296.1 GCA_945871335.1 Polaromonas sp. YR568
AGGCCGCCATCCTCGTCTTGGCAACCGCCCCCTGCTCGGTTGGAGGTGTTGTAGGCCATGAGCATCCAGCGAACACCCAAGTCGTAGTAGAGCTGGATGAGGCTAAGTTGATCGCCCACAGCATTGGCGCCCTCGATGTCAAAGCCCACTGCAAGGCGTCCGGTGCTGCGAGCGCGCTCGACGTCATCAGCTTCCAGCAAGAGCAGGTACTCTTCTGGCCGAGCCATGAGCCAATGGCGGAGCGCAGCGATCATGCGCAGATGCTCTTCGGGACCTTGTTCCCCGAACCCAATGTTCACGGTGATTGCATCAAAGCCAGCCGCCTTATGTCGCGCAAGTTGGGGCAAGAAGGCTGGATCGTTTGGTCGCAAGGGCAAACAGGCATGGTGGTCCCAAACGGGCACAGCATCTATCAGTTGGCGTGCGGTGGTTGAGTTGGCTTCAATCATGAGGTGTTTGTATCCTGAGTAACACCTTACGACAAGTGGGGGGCGATCTGTTAGGCTTCGGAAAAGAATTTTTAGGAGACTCGACCGTATGCAGCTAAATCGCGAAAGGCCGTCAGCGCTGCCTTCAGCCCTCGATTTCGATAGCGAGTGGCATCGCGCAGCCCAAGAGGATGGACGCACTCAGAGGATTTCACGCAATGTGGTTCGCACCATCTATGAGCCTCCCTATGGTAGTGGCATGACAGACACCGTGCGTCTGGGACCCGACGCGCTGGTCAATGTCATTAACTGCGTTGTACCGCGTGCCGCGAATTGGACCTATGTCGACGCGGAACCCCTAATTACGCTGCGCGCGTCTCTAGCCTGTGACGTGGAATTTAGATGTGGGTCTGGGCCGGCGCTGGTCTTCGACAGGCCAGAGCTCACCTTAACCTGCATGCCATCACTTCTACCTCTGAACGCATACATTGCCGCAGGCGCTCGACAGCAAGGAATTGTGGCAGTTTTTAAGGCGCACAGCTTCGCCTCGCGATTTGGTTTGCTACCCGAGGATTTGCCGCCTGAACTGCATGCAGCAGTTAAAGGTGAAGCGCAGTTGGGGCGCATTGCCTCTTTTCCCATCGACCATCGTGTGGCTGCTCTGGTGGGCGACACACTCGACAGCCGACTACACGGCGAACTTCGTACCGTACAGCTGGCAGGCCGCTTGGCGGAACTGGTCGCTTACGCCCTAGATGCCATGCTGCATCAGCATGAGGCTCGCTCCGTTAAGCTGTCACGCCGTCGCGATCTAGACCTGGCGCGAGCCGCGCAGACCCTACTGGACCGGGACTATCGACGCCCACCTAACTTCGCAGAATTAGCGCGAGAAATTGGCACCAGCCAGAACAAATTAAAGTCCGTCTTTAAACAGACTTTCGGACTCACCATGGCCGACTATTGTCTTGAGCGTCGTGTTCGTGAGGCACAGCAATTACTGATGGAAGCCTCACTCACAATCGCACAGGTAGCCGAGCGGGTGGGCTATGAACATCAAAGCAGCTTTGCTGCCGCTTTCAGAAATCAGGTCGGGATGTCGCCACGTGAATACCGGCGTCACCGTGCCCCCTTCATTTTGGAATTTCCGGCATAGGGTATGTACTCAGGGATGGTCGGATCGCCTAAATTTTTGGTGCAAGGGCTCACACATGCTGTTGCGGACAGACTTATTGTCACCTCAACCCTATTCATGGAGCCTTCAAGATGACCAAGTCCTTTCGCCTCAGTGTAATGATGTTGTCCCTTTCTGCAGCCTGGCCTGTCATGGCTCAGCAGGCGCCCTCAACGCCGCCAACATCGGAGGATGAGTCCCAGCGCATAGTCGTCACCGCCAATAAGCGCTCGGAGAAGCAGCGTGATGTGGCCAGCTCAGTGTCGGTAATTTCTGGCAGTGAGCTAGAGCGTCGCGGAGCGCGTGATCAGGAAGACTTTCTGAAGCTTACGCCCGGCGTCCAACTCAATCGCGGCGATCCTAACAACAACGGCATCACCATCCGCGGCCTTAGTAGTCAGGCATCACCAGAAAGCGGCGGTGGTCAGCAAAATCCAAGTGGGCGTTACCTGGAGGACGTGCCTTTGGCTTCGCCAATTGGCAAGGGTTTGGTGGCAGACATTCTGCCCTTCGACCTAGATCGCATCGAAGTACTTCGAGGACCTCAGGGTGCACTGTTCGGTTCTGGTTCGCTTGGAGGCGCCCTTCGATATGTGCTGGCCAAGCCCGACATGAAGTCATTCGGAGCCACTGTACAGTTGGGACAAAGCAGAGTATCTCAAGGCAAGACTGCTCCTTCTTTGTATGGCATGGTCAATGTGCCACTCAATGAAACTGCCGCATTGCGCGTGGTGGCATTTGACCGCACATCTCCTGGTTACATTGACAACAAGAGCACCAAGACTCTGGATGCCAACAAGGTACAACAAACAGGCGGTCGCATTTTATTCACCGTGAAGCCCACGCAAGGACTAACGGCTACCCTGGTCACCAGCACGCAAAAGACCACGCAAGACGACTTCAGCTATGTCTTTGGCGATGCCAAAAAGTTGGAGCATGACAATCCCACATTGGGCCGCGGCACCTCGCAGTTCGACTTCTCTAGCCTCACAGTCGATTACGACTTGGGCAGCACCACACTGACCTCTATCACTGGCAATTGGAAGGCAAAGACCAATGGCGTTGGCGACGACACACGCTTGTTTGGAACGCTAGGATTGGCACTTCCGTTGGTCTCTCGGGCTAGCTCGGGCGCAAGCGAATCACAATCCCAAGAGTTGCGCATTGCAAGCAAGCCCGGCGGTAACTTCAGCTGGGTGGCTGGTATTTTTTATCAGAAAAACAAGGGTAACGGTGCAGGAAAGCAAAGTGATCCATCAGGCGCATTTGGTGTCGTCGATTTAGTGGACTTGAAGACCCTACAAAACGCCAGTGAGAGCGCAGTCTTTTTCGACGGCGAGTACAGTCTGGGCGGCGGCTGGAGTGCAGGCTTAGGTGGGCGCAATTACAAAACCAAGACATCTTTTCAACAGACCGGCACTGTCTTCGGTGGCCCAAGCAACTCCCCTGTATTGGCTGGGGGCGACGAAGGCACAACGCCCAAGGCAAGCGTCAAGTACCGATTTAACGAAAACATGTGGTACGCCTTGGCTTCCAAAGGTTACCGCTATGGTGGTGTCAATGAGGGTCCACCTCCCACGCC
>CAMBWM010000297.1 GCA_945871335.1 Polaromonas sp. YR568
CTGATGCGGCGCGAGCTCAAGCTCAGTTCTTTCAAGATGTGGCGTGAGCGCGTGACCGGTCGGGCCACCAAGCACGACGCTTTGCGCAGCCCTGAGGTCACGCGCCACCGCGCCAGTCACACCCGGCAAAGCTGAGGCCTGCGCAGCCCCGCAAAGCGCGGCTGACCCTCAAGCGCTCAGAGCACGTCGCGCAGCAAGGTTCGATCCCAGCCAGCACAGGCCCGCAGCTTGAGCGTGGCGGGTGTCTTGTCAAGCAATAGCGCATCGACCAAGGGCTCGATCGGCGTGCGGTCCGGATTCACCAGCAGCACATAGCGCGACTCTTTGTCGCTCTCTGTATCGACCAACTGCCCGACCCAGTGGAGCTGTATCAAGGTGTCCAATACGGGTTCGAGCGCTAGGAAATCCACCCGCAGCTGCAGGGCCAGTGCCGAGGCCAGCATGCCGCGCGGTAGGCTCTCACGGCCATGCTCCAGGCTCTGCAAGGACTCCAGCGCCAGCTGAAACCGCCAGCCATGCGAACCGCCGCGCCGGCTGACGCCAGCCAGCAAGCTGGGCAAATAAGCCGTGATCACCGCGCCCATGAGCACGATGATCCAGGCCAGGTAAATCCACACCAGCAAGATTGGCAGCGTGGCAAATGCGCCGTAAACCGCTGAGTAAGTCGGCACCAGCCCCAGGTAAACAGTCAGCAGCTTTTTAGCGGCAGCAATACCGACCGCCACAAAACCACCGCCCACCCAAGCATGGGCCCACTTCACGAAGGTGTTGGGCATGTAGTGGTAAAGCGCGGCCAGGCTGCCAGCCAGGCAAACAAATTCCAGCGTATCCACCAGAAATTGCAGCAGCGCCGCAGGCGCAGCGGCCCCGTTGCGAACAAAGGGCAGCAAGTAAGAGGTGGCGGCCAGGCTGGCGGCCAGCAGCAAAGGGCCCAGGGTGACAGCGGCCCAGTAAATCAGCACCCGCTGCCCGAAAGGACGGGGCTTGCGCACGCGCCAGATGCTGTTGAGCGTGCGGTCTATGGTCAGCACCAGGGCGATGGCGGTGATCACCAGGACCGCCAGACCCGCCACACCGAGCCGGCTGGCCTGGCGCGTGAACTGCGTCAGGTAACCCAGCACCTGGCGTGCGATGTTGTCGGGGATCAGGCTTTCGACCAACCAGATTTGCAGCGTCCCCTGCAACTTGGCAAACATCGGGAAAGCCGTGAAAATGGCCAGCGCCACTGTGAAAAAAGGCACCAAGGCGATCGACGTGGTGAAAGTCAAGCTGCTGGCCGTCAAGCCCAAATGGTCATCCCTGAATCGTTGTCGCAGCGTGATCGCCGTGTCACGCCAAGGAAATTTTGAGAGGTCGGCCAGGAGCTGCTTCAGATTCATGCCGGTATCATGCCATCTACATGAACAAAACCCGGCAAATCGACACCACACGCTGGCTGGCCACCGCCAGCCTCATCGGGCTGATTGCCCTTGGCCTGGCCTGGGAACTGTGGCTGGCACCTATTCGGCCCGGCGGTTCGCTGCTGGCGCTCAAGGTGCTGCCGCTCATTTTGCCGCTGGCCGGTGTCCTGAAAAACCGCATGTACACCTACCGCTGGCTGAGCCTCTTGGTTTGGCTTTACTTTATTGAGGGCACGGTGCGCGCCTGGAGTGACGCCGCCCCCGGTAACTACCTGGCCATGCTTGAAATTGTGTTGTGTCTGCTGCTGTTTGCAGCTTGCGCCATGCATGTGCGGGTGCGGCTAAAACCAACATGAGCCAGATTTTTTTAGCGCAATTGCGCGGCATTTGCGGCCAGGCGCATGTGCTCACAGAGGGCGACCTCAGTGCCTGGGAGATCGACTGGCGCAAACGCTCCCACGGCAAAGCCCTGGCCGTGGTGCGCCCTGGGAACACAGACGAGGTGGCGCGGATTGTCAAAGCTTGTCTGGCCGCCAGAGTCAGCCTAGTCCCGCAAGGCGGCAACACCGGTCTGGTGGTCGGCTCCACGCCAGACGACAGCGGCAGCCAATTGGTGCTGAGCCTGCAACGGCTGCGCGCCGTGCGCGAGATCGACGCCGCCAACCTGACCATCACCGTTGAAGCCGGCTGCGTGCTGCAACACCTTCAAGAGGCGGCGCTGCAAGCCGGCTTTTTGTTTCCGCTGAGTCTGGCCGCGGAAGGCAGCTGCACGATTGGCGGTAACTTGGCCAGCAACGCCGGCGGCACGCAGGTGCTGCGCTACGGCAATGCACGCGACCTCTGTCTGGGCCTGGAGGTGGTGACCGCCGCCGGCGAGATCTGGCATGGCCTGTCGGGCCTGCGCAAAGACAACACCGGCTATGACCTGCGCGACCTGTACATCGGCAGCGAAGGCACGCTGGGCGTGATCACCGCCGCCACGCTCAAGTTGTACCCGCTGCCGGCGGCAAGCCTGACCGCCTGGGCCGCTGTGGCCTCGGTTGACGAGGCCGTTGCCCTGCTCGGTTTGGCGCAACAACACCTGGGCGCCAGCCTGACAGGCTTTGAAGTCATGGGCCAGTTTGCGCTGAGTCTGGTGGTCAAGCACTTTGCCCAACTCAAAGTGCCTTTTCATGACAGCGCCGCCTTTGGCGTGCTGCTCGAATGCTCTGACCAGGAGTCCGAAGCGCATGCGCGCGCGCAGTTCGAGCGCCTGCTCGAAGCCGCGATGGCAAACGGCTGCGTGAGCGACGCTGTGATCGCCGAAAGCCTGTCCCAGGCCAAGCAGCTCTGGCATGTGCGCGAAAGCATACCGCTGGCGCAGGCCGAAGAAGGCCTGAACATCAAACACGACATCTCAGTGCCGGTCTCACGCATTCCAGCATTTGTGAAGTACACCGACGCCCTCTTGCAAAAAGCAATTTCCGACGTGCGACTGGTCAACTTCGGCCATCTGGGCGATGGCAATTTGCACTACAACGTGCAAGCGCCGGCGGGTGACGATGCGGCAGCCTTTTTGTCCGAACACGAAGACGAGGTCAACACCCTGGTCTTTGACGCGGTGCAGCGCTTTGGCGGCTCGATTTCGGCTGAGCACGGCGTGGGCACGCTCAAGGTCAGCAAGCTGGAGCACCACAAATCTCCCGTCGCCTTGAGCCTGATGCGCGCCATCAAGACGGCACTGGACCCGCACAACCTGATGAACCCGGGCAAATTGCTGCGCATATAATATGCGCA
>CAMBWM010000298.1 GCA_945871335.1 Polaromonas sp. YR568
CCGCAGGCCGCTTCAAGTTGCGCGCGGGTCAGCACGCCCGGGCGCAGCAGCACGGGCTGACCGCGTGTGCAATCGACGATGGTGGACTCGATACCGACTGCGCACGGGCCGCCGTCGAGCACTGGCAAATCTTCACCGAGTTCTTCCTGCACATGCAGTGCGGTGGTTGGGCTGACACGGCCAAAGCGGTTGGCGCTGGGGCCGGCCAGGCCGGTGCCGCAGGCTTGGAGCAGTGCCAGGGCTACCGGGTGCGCGGGGCAGCGCAGGCCGATCGAGTTCTGCCCGCCGGCCGCAGCGCTTGCCACGCCGGCACGGCGCGGCAATATGAGCGTGAGCGGCCCGGGCCAAAAGGCCTCAATCAGTCTCGCTGCAAAAGCTGGCACTTCGCTCGCGTACTCCGCCACTTGCGCGGCGCTGGCCACGTGCACGATCAGCGGATGCTCAGACGGTCGGCCCTTGGCGGCAAATATCAGCGCCACAGCGGCGTCGTTTGACGCATCGGCGCCCAGACCGTAAACCGTTTCGGTTGGAAAGCCGACCAGGGCACCGGCGCGAATGCGCTGCGCCGCTTCGGCTATGGCCGCCGGGTCGCTGCCGGGGCGAATCATTCAAAGGCCTTCTAGGCCGGGCAAGCCGAGCAGGCCGGCGGCGGCGCGCGCGCTGGCTTGCACGTCGGGCAGATCGGCGCCGGTGAGCGTCAGGTGGCCCATCTTGCGGCCGCGGCGCGCTTCGGCCTTGCCGTACAGGTGCAAATGCGCGCCGGGCAGCGCCAGCACGGCGCACCAGTCGGGCGTGCGCTCGGTGCCGCTGGCGTCAAACCAGATATCGCCCAGCAGGTTGAGCATGATGGCCGGCGAATGCTGGCGCGGCACCGGTAGGGGCAGGCCAGCCATGGCGTGCACTTGCAGGTCAAACTGCGAAACATCGCAAGCGTCTAGTGTGTAGTGGCCGCTGTTGTGCGGGCGTGGCGCCATTTCATTGACGACCAGTGCGTCTTGGCCGTCAGCGCCAGTCACCACAAAAAACTCCACGCACATCAGGCCCACGTAGCCGATCTGCGCGGCAATCGCCTCGGTGGCCGCGCGCGCCTTGGTCGCCAGGGCAGCCGGCAGGCAGCCTTGGTAGGCGTGCGTCACCGCCAAAATGCCGTCCACATGCACATTGCGCTGGGGTGCAAAGCTCACCACTTGGCCGCGCTGCCCGCGTGCCACCAGCACCGACAACTCGGCTTGGAGTGGTAACAATTTTTCCAGTACGCAAGGCACTTGTTTCAGGTCGTTCCAGGCGGCAGCCAGTTCGGCGGCGGTTTTCACGCGCACCTGGCCCTTACCGTCGTAGCCCATGCGCGCAGTTTTCAAAATACCGGGCAGCAGTGCGGGCTGTACGTCTGCCAATTGCGAGGGCGTTTGCAGCACCGCATAAGGCGCGCAGGCCACGCCGGAGGCCGCAGCGCAGGCGCTGAAGTGGGCTTTTTCCTGCAGCCGGTCTTGCGCAATGGCCACCGCTGCAGCGCCGGGTGCCACCGGCCGTGTGACGGCCAACTGCGCCAGCGCGTCAGCCGGCACGTTTTCAAATTCAGTGGTGACGGCGGCGCACAGCGCGGCCAGCCGTGCCAGACCGGCAGGGTCGCTGTAGCCGGTCTGAATGTGATGGTGGCTGACCAGCCCGGCTGGGCTTTGCGGGTCGGCATCAAGCACGGCGGTGAAGTAGCCCAGGCGCTGCGCAGCATGCACAAACATGCGGCCCAGCTGGCCGCCGCCCATCACGCCCAGCGTGGCGCCCGGCAAAATTAGTGAAGCCGGTGAAGCCGGACCGCTCATAGCGGCGGCAGTGTCATGGCGGAGGCGGCTGCGGTTTGCTCGGCGCGAAACGCTTGCAGCTTGCCGGCCAGCGACGCGTCATGCAGTGCAAGCTGAGCAACGGCAAACAGCGCGGCATTGGCCGCACCGGCGTTGCCAATGGCAAAGGTGGCCACAGGAATGCCCTTGGGCATTTGCACGATGCTGTGCAGGGAGTCCACCCCTTGCAGATGTTTGCTGGCCACCGGCACCCCCAGCACCGGCACGCAGGTTTTGGCCGCCAGCATGCCCGGCAGGTGCGCCGCACCACCGGCCCCGGCAATGATGGCCTGCAGCCCGCGGCCTTCAGCCGCTTCGGCGTAGGCAAACAAGGCATCTGGCATGCGGTGCGCTGACACGACGCGCGCCTCATAGGCCACGCCAAAGTGCTGCAGAATCTGCACCGCGTGCTGCATCGTCTCCCAGTCACTGTTCGAGCCCATCACCACGCCCACTAAAACTCGGGCGCCGGGGGCGGGTGTGTGAGCGGATGAATGGGCGTGGGAAGTGGTCATGTGAGCCTTGAAAGCCGTGGGGCCAGTCAGCGGGGAAAGGTGTGATTTTAAGCCGGCATGCTATCGTTTTGACTTTGGCGCCAACCGGCGTTGCTCAACCCTTACTTTTGCTCTTTACATGATTGATGTCACGATCGCGAATTTTGAACAGGAAGTCATCGCTGCTTCCATGACCACCCCGGTGCTGGTTGATTTCTGGGCCCCTTGGTGCGGCCCCTGCAAATCACTGGGCCCCCTGCTTGAAAAAGTTGAAGTCGCTTACCAGGGGCGCTTCAAGCTCGCCAAAATCGACTCCGACCAGGAGCAGCAGCTGAGCTCGGCTTTTGGCATCAAAAGCATTCCGACCTGTATCTTGCTCATGGGCGGGCGGCCGGTGGATGGCTTTACCGGCGCCTTGCCCGAAGGCAAGATCAAGGAATTTCTGGACAAGCACCTGCCCGGCGAGAACGAAGTGCTGGCCCAGTCTGAGGCGAACGAGGCGCAGGCCCTGCTGGAAAGCGGTGACGTGCAAAGCGCCCAGGACAAGCTGGCCGAAGCCTTGGCCGCCGACCCGGCCAATGACGATGTGCGCTTTGACTACGTCAAACTGCTGATCGGCACCGGCCAGCTGGCGTCCGCCCAAAGTGCCTTGGCCCCCGCGCTGGCGCAGATTCCGCTGCAACTGCGTTTTGAAGCGCTGCGGCAGTGGCTCAAAGCACTCGAGTTCGTCAGCACCGACCCCCGCGGTCAGTGGTCTTATGAGCAGTTTGACGCCTTGATTGCTCAAAACAAACGTGACTTTGACACCCGTCTGGCCAA
>CAMBWM010000299.1 GCA_945871335.1 Polaromonas sp. YR568
AGCCTGATGGTCGGCGGCTCGGTCATGGTGGGCGCAGGCATCACCAACAAAAGCCCGGTCACCATGCGCAATGTCGTGCCCGTGGCCCGCCTGACCGAAGAGTCCAGCGTCATCGTGGTGCCCGCCGGCGGCAAAATCAAAACCTGGAACGAACTGGTGGCGGCCCTCAAGGCCAACCCCAAAGCCGTGTCCGTGGCCGGCGGCAGCGCTGGCGGCACTGACCACATCATGCTGGGACTGATGATCAAAGAACTGGGCCGTAACCCGCGTGAAGCCGCTTACGTTGCCTTTGCAGGTGGCGGTCCGGCCAACGCCGCTATTTTGGGCAACCAGGTCACTGCCGGCGTATCGGGTTACTCTGAGTTTGCAGACCAGATCAAGGCCGGCCGTATGATCCCGCTGGCCGTCTCCGGCAACATCCGCATCCCCGGCGTGAATGTGCCCACCATGCGTGAGCTCGGCCTGAACGTGGCAGTGGCCAACTGGCGCGGTGTGTTTGCCGCCCCCGGCGTCACCCAGGCGCAGCGCGACAAGCTGTTCGAGCTGATGAGCAAGTTGAACCAATCCGCCGCCTGGCAGCAAGAGCTGGTCACGCGCAAATGGACCGGCGTGTTCCTGGCCGAACTGCCTTTCGAGCGTGAGATCAACAAGGACATCGCCGAAACCGAAGGCGTGCTGAAAGACCTGGGCCTGGCATGACGCCTTTTCGACTCGCCCTGTGCCTTTTAGCGCTGGGGCTGGTCGGGGCCTGGCAGGTGACTCTCATACCCGAGTCGCCTATTCAGATGCCCGTGGGCCCCATCCTCACCCCTGCGGTGGTGGTGGGCGTCTTGCTGGTGATTGCGGTGCTCTATGGCCTGAGCGCCTGGCGAGGCCGTCAGGTGGATGCCGTGCTGGGCGAAGACGGTCATCCCCTGCCCGGCGCCACCCTGCGCATGATCATGCTACTGGGCGGCGGCGTTGCCTTCGTCCTGCTAGCCGTGCCTCTGGGCTTTGTCATCCCGGCCACTCTGTGTGGCATGGGTGTGGCGCGCGCATTTGACGAACCGCTGGGCTGGCGCTCGGCCCTGGTGTGCGGCAGCATCGCCCTGATCTTCTGGATTTTGTTTGCCAAGGTGCTGGGCGTCGGGCTCGGGCCCGCGGTGGCCTGGCCCCTGTAACTGGCTGCCTGAAAGTTTCCCAATGAATGCCTTTGACTCCTTGATGGGCGGCTTTGCCAGTGCCTTGCAGCCCATGACGCTGATGTACGGCTTCATCGGTTGCTTTGTTGGCACCCTGGTTGGGGTGCTGCCCGGCATCGGCCCGGCCTTGACCATTGCCCTGCTGCTGCCGCTCACCTACCACGTGCCGGCCACCGGCATGTTTGTCATGTTTGCCGGCATCTACTACGGCGCGGCCTATGGCGGTTCAACCACCTCCATCTTGCTCAACACGCCGGGCGAATCAGCATCTGTGGTGACTGCGCTGGAGGGCAACAAAATGGCCCGCCGCGGACGCGCCGGACCGGCGCTGGCCACCGCGGCCATCGGCAGCTTTGTGGCTGGCACCATCGGCACCCTGGCCCTGACATTCTTTGCACCCCTGGTGGTGGAGGCGGCGCTGGCCTTTGGCCCGGCCGAGTACTTCTGCCTGATGATCTTGTCGTTGGTGGCCGTTTCCGCCGTGCTGGGCAACTCGGTGTTGCGCGGCGTTACCAGCCTGACAGCAGGATTGCTGTTTGGCCTGGTCGGCCTGGATTTGCAAACCGGCCAGCCACGCTTTACCTTTGGGCAGACCGAGCTGCTCGACGGTATCGAAGTCACCATTGCTGCTGTCGGTCTGTTTGCCGTTGGCGAAGCGCTTTACCTGGCCTGGCAGGGCAAAGAAACCAAGGCCGGCGAAGTCATGAAAGTCACCGGCAGCCTGTGGCTCAGCGCCCAAGACTGGAGCCGCTCCTGGAAAGCCTGGCTGCGCGGCGCCATGTTTGGCTTTCCCATTGGCGCCATGCCCGCAGGGGGCGCTGAACTGCCCACCCTGCTGTCCTACTACACCGAGAAAAAACTTAGCAAGCACCCCGAGGAGTTTGGCCACGGCGCTATCGAAGGCGTGGCCGGCCCCGAAGCCGCCAACAACGCCGCCGCCGCCGGTGTGCTGATGCCGCTGCTCACGCTGGGCATACCCACTTCTGCCACCGCCGCCATCATGCTGTCAGCCTTTCAGGGCTACGGTATCCAAACCGGGCCCACCCTGTTCAGCCAACAAGGCTCTTTGGTCTGGACACTGATTGCCAGCCTGTACATCGGTAACGTTATTTTGCTGGTGCTCAACTTGCCGCTGGTCGGCCTGTGGGTCAAGCTGCTCAAGATTCCACCGCCCTGGCTTTACGCCGGCATCATCATCATCTCAACGGCCGGCGTCTACGGCGCGGGCAACTCGGTGTTCAACGTCGGCTTGCTGTACGTCTTCGGTCTGATCGGCTTTGCCATGCGGCGCTTTGACTTTCCGGCCGCGCCGCTCATCGTCGGCCTGATTCTGGCGCCCATGGCAGAGCAGTCCATGCGCCAGGCCCTGACCATCAGCATGGGCGAATGGTCCACCTTTGTCACCCGGCCGTTGTCGGGCAGCCTGCTGGCCATTTCGGTGATTTTGTTGGTCGCGCCGCCACTGGTGCGCCGCTGGCAACAAAAACGAGTGGCTACGGCCTAGGCGCAACACGCAGCATGCGCATCGACAAATGGCTGTGGGCCGCCCGTTTTTACAAAACCCGCTCGCTGGCGGCGCAAGAACTCGACAAAGGCCGCATCCAACTCAACGGCCATGCCGTCAAACCGGCACACGACATCAAGCCCGGCGATAAGCTGACGCTGCGCCAGGGCCAGGTGCTGCGCGAGGTGCTTGTCAAAGGCTTGAGCATGCAGCGCGGCCCTGCCCCGGTGGCGCAAGCGCTGTATGTAGAAAGCTCCGACAGCATTGAAAAGCGCCTGTTGGCCGCCGAACAGCGCAGGCTGCACAGCGAACCTGCGCAAAGCATTGAACACGGCCGCCCCACCAAACGCGAGCGCCGCAACATCGACAAAGGCTGGGACAGCCGCTGGAGCGCCGCCATCGACCCCAACGGCTCCTGAGCTCTGTTAACCTGCCCCCTTTGTTACCCTGACCCCTCAACGGC
>CAMBWM010000300.1 GCA_945871335.1 Polaromonas sp. YR568
CCGTTGATGCTGGATGAGCCGCCCAGTGTTTTGCCGCGCGGGTAGCGCAGCGAGCGGCCGTTCAGGCCGGGCTCAGCCTCAGTCTGGTAGAGCCAGTCGGTGCGCGGGTTGCCGATGCAATGCAGGTAGCCCACGGGGATGTGGATCCAGTGGTAGTCGTCACGCCGGCCGGCTTCGATCATCAGCACGCGCTTGCTGGCATTGGCGCTCAGGCGGTTGGCCAGCAGGCTACCGGCGGTGCCGCCGCCGATGATGATGTAGTCGAAGCTGAGGTCGCTCATAGTGTCTCAATACTTAAAAAAGGGACGGCCAATACAACCAGGACGGAGGGCTTGAAATTCATCAGCGCCCGCCTGTCACGTCCAGCACGGTGCCGGTGGTGTAGCTGGATTCCGTGCCCATCAGCCAGAGGATGCTGCGGGCGACTTCTTCGGCGCTGCCCGGGCGAAGCATTGGTATCTGCGGCGCCATTTCGCGGGCCCGGTTGGGCAGACCGCCCGAGGCGTGAATGTCAGTCTCGATGATGCCGGGGCGCACCGCGTTGACGCGGATGCCCTCGGCGGCTACCTCCTTGGCCAAACCCAAGGTGAAGCTGTCGATCGCACCTTTGGCGGCCGCGTAGTCCACATACTGGCCGGGCGCACCCAGACGCGCTGCCACGCTGGACAGGTTGACGATAGTGCCGCCGACGCCGCCGTGGCGTGTGCTCATGCGCCGCACTGCCTCCCGCGCGCAGACAAAACTGCCAAAGACATTGATCTCGAACATGCGCCTAAAGCGCGCCATGCTCATAGCCTCAACGCGTGAAGTCTGGTCCACCACGCCGGCGTTGTTGACCAGTGCCGTCAGGCGGCCGAGCTTGGCATCGACTTTTTCAAACATGGTCAGCACTTGCGCTTCGTCTGCAACGTCAGCCTGCACGGCCATGGCGCTGCCGCCGCCCTGGCGGATTTGCCGCACGACTTCGTCGGCGGCCAAGGAGTTGGCGCTGTAGTTAACGGCAACAGCATAGCCCTGGCGTGCTGCCAGGAGGGCCGTCGCAGCGCCAATCCCGCGCGAAGCACCAGTGATCAAAACAACAGCAGACATGGATTTCTCCGGCAACAATGGTGATGCCGCTTGTAAACGTCGGCAATCAATCAATCAATGTAACTCACTGCAACATTCTGGAAAGCCCCATGAGCGCCACGATCGACTACTACTTCAGCCCGCCAAGCCCCTGGACTTACCTGGGGCATGCGCGTTTTACCGACATGGCCCGCCGGGCCGGCGCCAGTATTCGCTTGCTGCCTGCGGATTTCGGCAAGGTTTTTGCTGTGTCTGGTGGTCTGCCGCTGGGCCAGCGCGCGCCACAGCGCCAGGCTTACCGCCTGGTCGAACTGGCGCGTTTCAGCCAGCATTTGCATGTACCCATGAATCTGAAGCCTCGCTTTTTCCCGGTGGCCGGCGACGACGCGGCGCGCCTGATCATTTCGGTGGACCAGCATGACGGTGTGGAGGCAGCGATGCGCTTGAGTGGCGCCATCTTTGAAGCCGTCTGGCGCGACGAGCGCAATATTGCCGACGCCGCTGTACTGGCTGAACTGCTGAGCGAGCAGGGCTTGAGCGCGCAGCGCCAGCAGCAAGCCGGCAGTGCTGAAGTTACCCAGCGCTACGAAGCCAATACGCAGCAGGCTATCGATAAGTCCGTGTTCGGGGCGCCGACCTATGTGGTGGATGGCGAAATATTCTGGGGCCAGGACCGGCTTGACTTTGTTGAGCGAAAACTGATGTCCAACTAAACTCTTCCTCTTATTTTTCTGGAGTGATTCAACATGGGTTCTTTCATTGAAATTGCAGCTGCTGATGGCTTTAAGCTACCAGCCTACTTGGCTGCGCCGGCCGGCCAAGCCAAAGGCGCGGTGGTGGTGCTGCAAGAAATTTTCGGCGTCAACTCGCACATCCGCTCGGTCGCAGACGGCTACGCAGCGGCCGGCTACCTGGCGATTGCGCCGGCCACTTTTCACCGTGTTCAGGCGGGTGTCGAGCTGGGCTATACCGAACCCGACTTTGGCCAGGGCGTTGGTCTGAAGGCCGCTGTCGAGGCGCTGCCTGCGCCCGGCGTCTTGCAGGACATTCAGGCGACGATTGACCACGCCCGCCAGGCCAGTGGCGGCAAGGTCGGTATCGTCGGCTATTGCTGGGGCGGCTTGCTGAGCTGGCGTGCGGCAGGTTTGCTCAAGGACCTGAGCGCAGCGGTTTGCTACTACGGCGGCGGTATGACGGGCCCCGCAGAATCAGCGCGCCAGCCGGCCTGCCCGGTGCTGGCCCATTTCGGCAAAAAAGACCACTGGATTGCCATGGACACGGTCAATGCATTCGCCGCCGCGCACCCGGAGGTGACGGTGCAGGCCTATGAGGCCGACCATGGTTTCAACTGTGATCAGCGCGGCTCTTACGACGAGCCTGCGGCCACGCTGGCACGCGCGCGCAGCCTGGCATTTTTCACGCAGCACCTGGGCTGAGCATCACCAGCTTGAGCCGGCAAAAAGCCCGTGCCCGTCGGCTGAGCGCAGGTCATAGGAGTCTTGGCGCCTGAATACCGAGGGCGCCCGGTGAGACTCAGCTGCGTTGCAGCCGGCGCGCTGCGTCAATGGCGAAGTAGGTCAGCACACCATCGGCACCGGCGCGCTTGAAGGCCAGCAGGCTTTCGAGCATCACTGCGTCGGGGTCGAGCCAGCCGTTTTGAGCGGCGGCCTTGAGCATCGCGTACTCACCTGACACCTGGTACGCGAAGGTCGGTACCTTGAACTCGTCCTTCACGCGGCGAACCACGTCCAGGTAGGGCATGCCGGGCTTGACCATCACCATGTCGGCGCCTTCTGCGATGTCCAGTGCCACTTCGCGCAGCGCCTCGTCGGTGTTGCCCGGGTCCATCTGGTAGACCTTTTTGTCGGCCTTGCCTAAGCTGCCGGCCGAACCGACCGCGTCACGGAAGGGGCCGTAAAAGGCACTGGCGTATTTGGCGCTGTAGGCCATGATGCGGGTGTGAATCAGCCGCCGGCTTTCCAGCGCGGTGCGGATGGCGCCGATGCGACCGTCCATCATGTCGCTGGGCGCGACGATGTCCACGCCAGCTTCGGCCTGCGTCAGCGCCTGCTC
>CAMBWM010000301.1 GCA_945871335.1 Polaromonas sp. YR568
CTGTAAGCTAGGCGCTATTTTCGCTCAAGCGCACAGCCGCACCCTGCCCCATGAATGAACGCCTTGCCACCCCGGACAAAGAAGCCATTGCCCTGCTCGAGCCTTTTGCCGGCCTCGCCCTGAACCAGGTCCAACTGGTGGCCACCGCCAGCCACGCGCAGCAGGCCCTGCAAGCCTTGGCCGGGGCCAAAGTGTTGGGCTTTGACACCGAGTCCAAACCTACATTTGCGCGCAACGAAAGCTCAGACGGCCCGCACATCGTGCAGCTTTCTACGCTGGATCAAGCCTATATTTTTCAGCTCAACGACGCGGGTTGCCGCGCTGCGTTGGCGCAGCTGCTGGAGTCGCCCACACTCATCAAGGCCGGCTTCGGGCTGGGCGATGACCGCCGCCGCATCATCAGCAAGCTCGGCGTGGACTTGCAGGGCGTGCTGGACCTCAACGCTGTGTTTCATGAACGCGGTTACCGCAAGGACATGGGCGTGCGGGGTGCGGTGGCGCTGATGTTCAACCGGCGCTTTCTCAAGTCACGCAAGGCCACCACCTCCAACTGGGCCAATCTGCACCTGACACCGGCCCAGCTGAGCTACGCGGCCAATGACGCTTATGCGGCGCTGCGGGTGTACCAGGCGCTGGGACTTAAGGCCTGAGGCCTCAAGCCGCAGGGGCCAGCAAAGCCGCCACATGGGCGCCCAGAGCCAGCGAGCTGGTCAGGCCCGGCGACTCAATGCCATACAGATTGACCAGACCGGCGACACCATGATCGGCCGGACCTTGAATCACAAAGTCACCCGCCGCTTCGGCCGGACCCTGCGTCTTGGGGCGTATGCCAGCGTAACCGGCGGCCAGCGCGCCGTCCTGCAAACCGGGCCAGTATTTGCGTACCTCGGCATAAAAAGCATCGCCCCGCGCCGGGTCCACCACCAGGTCTTCGGGGGAACTCACCCATTCGACATCGGGCCCGAACTTAGCCTGACCGCCCATGTCCAGCGTCAGGTGAACGCCCAGACCGGCAGCCTCGGGCACGGGGTAGATCAGGCGCTGAAAGGGTGAACGGCCGGCCAAGGTGAAGTAATTTCCTTTGGCGTAATAGCTGGGCGGTACATGCTGGGTTGGCAAGCCGGCAAAGCGCTGGGCCAGCATCTGCGCATAAAGCCCGGCTGCGTTCACCACCACGCCAGCGTGCAGCTCGGTGCCGTCTTGTGTCTGCAGCGTGATGCCGTCTGGGCTGCACCGGGCCGAGGCCAGAGGCGAATTGAAGGCCACCAGACCACCGGCGTTTTCAAGGTCGCCTTGCAGGGCCAGCATGAAAGCATGGCTGTCAACGATGCCGGTGCTGGGGGAATGAAGGGCCGCAACGCATTCAAGTTGCGGCTCCAGCGCCAGGGCTTCTTCACGCGAGAGCAGCACCAGGTCGTTCACCCCATTGGCTGCGGCTTTGAGCCGGATGGCCTGCAACTGGGCCACCTGCTCAGGCTGGGTTGCCACGATCAGCTTGCCGCAGCGGCGGTGCGGTATACCGCGCTCGGCGGCATAGGCATACATCAGCGCCCTGCCCGCCACACACAGCCTGGCCTTGAGCGAGCCCTGCGGGTAGTAAATACCAGCGTGTATCACTTCGCTGTTGCGCGAGCTGGTGCCGGTGCCAATCGCATTGGCGGCTTCCAGCAACCAGACTTCACGCCCTTGCAAAGCCAGCGCACGGGCCACGGCCAGGCCCACCACACCTGCGCCAATCACCACTGCATCTACACGGTCCATGTTGCGTGCTGCCTTTTGTCAATTTGTTTTTTGCTGGCCAAAACGGGCTCAGAGCTGCCGCGGGTCGGTGACCAGCAGCAGCTGAAGAAGCGAACGCAAGCTGGCTTTGAGCGGCTCGTAGCCCTCATGCAAGGCCAGCGAATGCTCGTCCATGTAGAGCTTGCGATTGATCTCGATCTGGATGCTGTGCCGGTGCAGAGTCGGGTCGCCGTAGCGGCGAACCAGTTCCACGCCTTTGTAGGGATGGTTCAGTGACACATCGTAGCCACGCCCTCTCAGATGTTCACAAACCAGTTGCGCCAGGGTCGGGCTGCTGGTGCTGTGGTCGCGGTTGCCCACCACAAAGTCCGCATGGACCAAGCCGGGGAAATCAGTGGCATGGCTGGCTGCAACGGCCGGCATAGAGTGGCAGTTCAGGTGAATACTGAAACCATGCTTTGCATGCGCATGGTTTATGGCTTGCGCGACGGCCGCGTGATAGGGCTGCCAGCAATTGGCAATGCGTGCCTGCACCTCGGCCACAGACAGCTGGCGGTCATACAGGGGAACGCCATCATCAGTCATACGCCAAATGAGACCTTTGCCCAGACGCACCTTGGCCAGCATTTTCGGGTCGCTCGATACCTCCCCGGGCCAGGGGCCGTCGAGCAAGTTGACATCGAGCTCGGTGAGGTCGCGGTTGGCGTCCAGATAGCTGCGCGGAAAGTAAGCCTCTACCCAGGCCGCACCCAGGCCCGGCGCAAAGTCATACAACTTGTCAACATGCGTGTCTTCGGCGCGGCGCAACTCAGGCAAGTGGCAGTTATGCCCAAAATCGGCCGGATAGTCGGTGCCGCTGTGGGGTGAATCCAGCACCAGTGGACTGTTACCGGGCAAGTAACGTAAAAAAGAAGACATGGTCTATTGTGGCTTGCCTGTGCGCTGCGTTTCAAGCATAGAACCAAGCCGTGTAAGGGCTTTCCATGAAGCACCGACCAGTGACAAACACCATTTTTCATTGATCCATCTTTAGGTAAGACTGACCGAATATGAACGACCCGATTGCACTTTTTCCATGGCGAGCCAGTTTGTGCAGCCTGGCCGGCTTGATGCTTTTCGCCAGCGCCGCACTGGCCCAAGTCGGCGACAAAGTTCGGCTGCCGGCTTTTGCCATTGACCGAACAGAAGTCACCATCGGGCAATTTGATCGCTATGTGCGCGCCACAGGCACCGTGACCCGGGCCGAAAAAGAAGGTGGCGGTTTCGAATTCGGTGCCGGTTGGGAACGTCGTCCCGGCTGGTCCTGGCGCGCACCCGATGGACAAGCCGCTAGTGCAGATATGCCAGCGGTGCACCTGGACTTTGCCGAAGCCCAGGCCTATTGCCGCTGGGCCGGCGGG
>CAMBWM010000302.1 GCA_945871335.1 Polaromonas sp. YR568
GCACTTCTGCGCAAGCGTTCACCCATGATGCTGCATGTCACCCTGGAGCAGATTCGCCGAGCCCGCCAGATGAGTCTGGCCGACGATCTGCGCATGGAGCGCGACATGGTTCACCACTGTTTTCATGACCGCCCTGGCACCGCCAGCGATACCGTCGAAGGCATACGGGCCTTGGCCGTGGACAAAGATTACGCGCCCAAGTGGAATCCGGCACGCATAGAAGACGTCAAGCCGGGCATGGCGGATGCTTTCTTTGTCAGCCCTTGGGCCAAAGAATCGCATCCGCTGCGTGACTTTTAAGCCTTTATCCGGACTTCTGGTGGCTGCGCCAGACGCTGAGGTGCCTGATCAACATCGGGATGACCATGGCGACACCGACCAGCGTGGCGATCAAGCTCGGGGCCACCATCAAAATGGCAGCAGCCACACAAACAACTTGCTCCCAGCGGCGCATTTCGACAAGGAAAAACTTCGAGAGACCGGCCGCCAAAATGGTTATCCCCAGGATGCAACCTGTGAAAGTGACCACGAAGTCGTACCAGTTGAATCCCTTGGCCACTAGCAGCAGGGAGGGCGAAAAAACAAATACAAAGGGCACCAACACCTTGCCGAGACCCAGGCGAAAAGCTGTGTTGCCCGTCTTGAACGGGTCGCTGCCTGCCATCCCGGCAGAAGCATACGCGGCCAGCGCCACCGGCGGCGTTATGTCGGCCAACACACCGTAATAAAACACAAAGAAGTGCGCAACCAGAGGCTCCACACCCAATTGCACCAGGGTCGGCGCAGCCACAGACACCATGATGATGTAGTTCGCCGTGGTCGGTATGCCGCAGCCCATCAGAATACAAATCAAGCCGGTCATCACCAGTGCGGCCAGCAAGGTCAGTGACTGCAGGCTGACCCAGGCGGGTGGTAGCAGATCGGCAACTCCACCGGCCAGCACATTGGCCGCACTGGTGATGATGTAACTGATCTTGAAGCCGACACCCGTCAGGGTGACAACGCCTATGACGATACCTACGGTAGCCGCCGCCGCACCAACAGCCAGCGCGTATTTGGCGCCCGTCTCCAGCGCTTCCAACAGCACACCATAGCTGATGCGGCCGGAAATATTCCACAGTCTCGACAAGCCCACGGTAGCTGCCGCGCCAAGAGCAAAAATGCCCAGCTTGATGACTTCACTGTCGGCGCCCCAATCAAGGAAGGACAATGCAACGAGCAGCACATGCAGACCGACCATCAGCACCCAGTTCTTGGTTTGGTTGTTTTGCGCGTGCGTGGTCAGCCCGACGATGGCGCAGGATGTGATGCCGACAAAGGCCGCCAGATACGGAGTGCGGCCGGACACCAAAATGCTGATGAGCAAGACCAAAGGAATCAAGGTCGGCCAGCGCATGCGCAGAGATTCGCGCAGCTTGGGCATTTCTTCATCCGTCAGTCCGCGCAGTCCGTAGCGCTTGGCCTCGAAGTGAACCTGCATGAACACGCCAAAGAAATGCATGAAAGCCGGCACCACAGCGGCCGCCACAATTGTTTGGTAGGGCAGGTTCAAAAACTCAACCATCAGGAAAGCCGCAGCACCGAGCACCGGCGGCGTGATCTGACCGCCCGTTGAGGCGGCGGCTTCCACAGCTGCCGCAAAGTGGCGCTTGTAGCCCACTCGGATCATGGCCGGAATGGTCAAAGAGCCAACCGTCACAGCATTGGCCACCGATGAGCCGCTGAGCATGCCGAAAAGCCCGGAGCCAAAGACGCTGACTTTGGCGGGACCTCCGGCGTAGCGTCCGGCTACGCTGGAGGCAATGTCCAGAAAAAGCTGTCCCAACCCGATGCGGGTGGCCATCACGCCAAACAGAACAAAGTGAAAAACATAGGTGGCCACCACGCCAACGGCCACGCCGTAAATCCCCTGGCTAGTGAGGTACTGGTGGTTGATCATCTGCGACCAGCTGGCCCCTGCGTGCTTGAGCAGGCCTGGAAACACTGGGCCCGCCAGCGCGTAGGCCGTAAAAACCAAGGCAATGATGGGCAAAGGCCAGCCCATAGAGCGGCGGGTGGCTTCCAACAATGTGATGAAAAGCATGGAGCCAAACAGCACATCCGTCACGCTGGGGTTGCCGACCCGGAAGGCCAGATCGTCAAAAACATAAGGGATGTAGAGCACGCTGGCCACGCAGCAAAGACCCAGCAGCCAGTCCACCAGTGGCACGCCACCGGGTGTCAGCCAGCTGTGCCGGGCCAGCGACTCGCTGCTGCGTTGAGAGGCCGCAAAGACCAGGAAAATCAGGCCCAGCACAAAGGCCAGATGGACTCCGCGGTGTGTGATTTCCTGCAACAGTCCAAAACCGGCTGTGTAGTAATGAAAACACGACAGCACGATCAGCAGCCACTTGACAATGACCGTGGCCGGCGGCGCGGTAGGTCTAAAGCGCATTTCCGGGTCGAACTGCTCTTCAAGTTCCTGCAATCGTTTTTCGTCGATCGGACTCAGAGCCCCATTAGAGTCCAAGGGGGTTGGCTGTGACGAAGCAATCGTGCTCATGTCTCTTCTTTCCAAAATGAAAAAACGGGCGAGTGCATCGCCCGTTTTCAGTTCGTTGGCTCAGTCGTTTATTTCAGTACGCCGGCTTCTTTGTAAAAACGCTCTGCACCTGGGTGAAACGGAATGCCAGCACCCAGGACTGCATTTTTAACCGTAATCAGCTTGCCCTTAGCGTGACCGGCGGCCAGCGCTTTCTGGGTGGCGTCGCTGTAAAGGGACTTGGTAATCTGGTAAACCGTTTCAGTGTCAGCCTTGGCGCTGGTGACCCACTGGGCACCGACGGACAGGGTGTTGACGGCAGCCACATCCTTGTAGGTGGCGGCAGGCACGCTGTCATTGGCAAAGAAAGGGCTGCCGCGACGCAGCGTATCGGCTTGCGCACCGGTGATGGGCAAGAGTTCAATGCCGGCGCCGCTGCTGGCCAGTTCAGCAATTGCACCGGCAGGTGCGCCGCCTACAAAGAAGAAGGCGTCAAGCGCGCCGTCTTTCATTTTGTCGCTGGCCTGGTTGGGCTTGATGTACTCGGGCTTGATGTCAGATTCTTTCAGGCCGTAGGCAGCCAAGACCAGGCGCGCATTGACCAGCGT
>CAMBWM010000303.1 GCA_945871335.1 Polaromonas sp. YR568
GGCAAGGCGGCCTGCTTGAGGCCGGGTGAAAGTTCAGTCGCCATGTTGCTGCATGTCATGCCATGGCTGGCGGGTTGGCAGACCTTCGCAAAAAGGCCTGCAAGCCCGTTCAGGCCGCTTTGGCAGCGCCCTGCTTGACCAGACGCTCAACGGTTGGCGAGGCTTGTGCGCCAACGCCGAGCCAGTGGGTCAGGCGGTCTTGCTCAATGCGCAAGCCCTCTTCGCCACCTTTAGCGATCGGGTTGTAAAAACCGATACGCTCGATGAAACGGCCATCGCGGCGAACGCGTTTGTCAGCCACAACGATATTGAAAAAAGGACGGTGCTTGGAACCGCCGCGCGAGAGTCGAATGACGACCATGATTTATCCTTCGGGTGGTGGGAAGACAAAATTGTCCACCCAACATGAGTTTGCAGCGCCTGAGACACACGACATGGCCACCCGGCCAGCGAATTGCTGCAAAGCCGTAGATTATAGCCCGAGACACAGCCAAGTGAGCACCCATGACTATCCTGCGCCCAAGCCAAGAACAAGACCTACCGGCCATCACCGCCATTTACGGCCACCATGTGCTGCACGGCAGCGGCACCTTTGAAACCGAGCCCCCCTCGCTGGCCGACATGACGGCCCGCCGAGCCGAGGTACTGGCCCGGCAACTGCCCTACCTGGTGGCAGAAGACGGGGGCCGCATTCTGGGCTTCGCCTATTGCAACTGGTTCAAGCCACGGCCGGCCTACCGATTTTCGGCCGAAGACTCCATTTACCTGGCTCCCGACGCGCATCGCCACGGTCTGGGCCGCGCCCTGCTGGCAGAACTCGCGGCGCAGGCAGAAGCGGCCGGGGTGCGCAAGCTGATCGCCGTCGTTGGCGACTCGGCCAACGCCAGTTCCATCGGCGTGCACCGCAGCGTTGGTTTTGAGCAGGTAGGCGTGCTCAAATCTTGCGGGTGGAAGTTTGAGCGCTGGCTCGATGCGGTGCTAATGGAAAAAACCCTGGGCGCAGGCAACAACATCCCGCCGCAATCGAGTGGGGTTTAATGCACGAGCCGCTTAGCAGCAACAAAAACCTATCTTCTTTCCGATTGATCCGCATGAAAAACAAAACCCTGACCACCTGGCTCACTTTCCTGGGTGGTCCGCTGGGCTTGCACCGCTTTTACCTGCACGGGCTGAGTGACACACTGGGCTGGGCTATGCCCATACCCACCGCGCTCGGTATCTACGGCATCCAACGCATGCAACAGTTTGGCATGGACGATGCTCTCAGTTGGGTGCTGATTCCGCTGCTCGGCTTCACCATGGCCGGCTGCGCGCTGACCGCCATTGTGTTCGGGCTGACCGCCACTGAAAAGTGGAATGCCCGCTTTAACCCGGACGCCGCACCTGATGCGCGCCCGGGGCAGACCAACTGGCTAACTATTTTGGCCGTGGCAGCGGCGTTGCTGGGCGGCACCACCGCAATGACGGCCAGCCTGGCCTTCAGCTTCCAGCATTACTTTGAGTTTCAGGTCGAAGAAGCGCGCAAGATTTCTCAATAACAAAACTGCCGGGGTGCTGTGCTTTAACTCACGAGCATAAGCGCCAGTGTCAAAGTCAGCAGAGACATGGCTGTAGACACTGCCACGCTGGCGGTAATAAGTTCCTGGGCGACGCCGTATCGCTGCGAAAAAAGAAACACATTGGCGCCCATGGGCAGCGCCGCGGTCGCCACCATCACCGCCATCGGCAGGCCGCTCACGCCCATCCAGAAGCACAGCGCAAACACCAGCAGCGGGTGCAGGATGTTCTTAACACCGGCCAGCACCAGGGCCGGCCGCCAATAGACCCCGACACGCGTGTAGGCCAGCGTGATACCCACCAGCATCAAGGCCACCGGGCTAAAGGCCTTGGCCATCAGTTCCAGCGGGTTTTCAATCGCCTGGGGCAGTTGCCAGCCGATCCGGGCAAACAGCAAGCCCGCCAGCAAGGGCATCGTCAAGGGGTGCCAGATACTGTGTTTAAAGGCATTGAGCACCGTGGCCAGCGCGGGGCGCGGGGCGTCACCCGGCAACCGCTCGCGCGCCACGGCCAGCTCCAACATCACCGTCGCGCTGGTCAGCAGCACCAGCGAATGCACGGCCACCAGCGTCAACAGCGTTACCAGCCCGGCCGGGCCGTAGACCAGAGAGACCAAGGCAATGCCGATCATGACCGTGTTGGAATACGTGGCCGCTAGGGCCAGCACTGCGGTGCGGCGGTTAAAGCCTTGCAACAAAAAAGTGCTGCCAAACAACAGGCAGACCGCCACAAAATAAGCTGCCACGGGCTTGAAGTCGAGTTGCTCAAGGTGCACGCGGCTCATGGTGCGAAACAACAGCGCCGGCGTGAGCAACAAAAACACCAGGTTGGACAGGTCCTTGACGGCGGTCTCGCGAACCCAGCCAAGTCGGGCGGCGACAAAGCCTGCGCAGATTAGCAAAATAACGGGCAAAAGCGACGTCAGCACCAGCGAATTCATGGCGCTGATCTTAGCTTCGACACGCTTGCAGCAGCCCTACTACGCTACGCTGCGCGTGGCCGCCTAGGCCTTAACCAGCGTGGCGTATTCCGTCCGTCAATTTTTGAGCAATGTCGCCATGCTCTGGCATTGAGACATTAATGCCGCGCCGCCAACGCACATCGACCCGGTACGTGGACCGCCACTATGTAAGGACTGTAGTGATTTACAGATGGGGGAGAGTGTCTAAATCTAGCCAGTAGGCTGGAATCTAGTGCGCAAGCATAACCAGCCTTTGAGGTTCAGGGGCGCAGCACTGGTCTTAGGATGCCTATCAGCCGCCGCGAATGAATGCCTCAGACATAGTGCGACTGATGGCCTACCACGCAGCCGTGAAGACAGCTATCTTGCGCAATAGCCATTTAGATATGTTGACCTTTTCGTCAAGCTAATAATTAACGAAACGCGGCGGTCCGATATCCACGGTCGCCATCAGCGCCTCGAGATGCGCGCGCAATTGCTGCAGCTTCAGTTTTTCATTACCTCCCTGAAGCCAGAGGTTTTCGTACTCCCCAGGGTCATGGGCATGATCGAACAGTTCGGCAAGATCGTGTCCGTGATAGAAAATGCTTTTGTAGCGTCCGTCAAA
>CAMBWM010000304.1 GCA_945871335.1 Polaromonas sp. YR568
TTGGTGAAGCGGGAAAAGGAGATTTCGGAGGAAATCGAGGTGTCAAACATCCAGATGATGAAGGGCATGAGTGCAAACATCATCACGCCGCTGACCCGGTGCAAAATGGAAACCCAACCGGCTGCAGGCAGTCTGTAAGTCGGCAGATCGGTGAAAGCGTTGATATTTCTGAACTCGGGCCGCTGCTTGGCTGATTTTGTCGCTGATTCGGACATGCGCTGCTTTCTGTGTGATTTCGAGTAACAGGTTTGTAACCAAGACCTGCTCAACATTAAATTCTATTGCAATGCAGCATGAATTTTGCGCTGTCTTGATGCAGATCGTTTGTTTTTACAAATAATGATGCTGGCCATAGGGGATTTGTCATTTTGGCAACTGAGAGTTGTCCACAAACTGACACGGAGATTACAAGGCGTCGAGGTTCCTAAGCATGACGGCGGCGCTGTCCCGAATCGCCTGGCGTTCCTCTGAGCTGATCCGTTGCAGATTCTTGACCATCAAAGCAGTGCGCGGATTGCCGCTAAAACTGGCTTCATGACCGTCCAGGAAGTTCCAGTACAGCACGGTCATGGGGCAGGCCTGCGGCCCGCTGCGTGTTTCGGGCTTGTAACTGCAGTCGCCGCAGTAGTTGCTCATGCGTTTGACATAAGCACCGCTGGCCACATAGGGCTTGGAGGTGAAGCGCCCGCCATTGGCAAACAGCGCCATGCCGGCCGTGTTGGGCAACTCGACCCACTCGACGGCGTCCACGTAGACAGCCAGGTACCAGTCACACAGTTGCTGCGGCGAAATCTGCGCGGTAACGCCGAACATGCCGGTGACCATGAGGCGCTGGATATGGTGTGAGTAACCGTTGGTCAGGGTCTGGCTGATGCACTGGCGCATGCAGTTCATCTTTGTTTCGCCTGTCCAGTACCAGGCGGGCAGGTGGTTCTCATGGCCGTAGTGGTTGGCTTCTTTGAGCGCCGGCATGTCCAGAAAATAAACCCCGCGAATAAATTCGCGCCAGCCCAGCACCTGCCGGATGAAGCCTTCGACACTGGCCAGCGGCAGACTGCGCTGGTGCAAAGCCGCCTCGGCGGCGTGAATCACTTCAAGGGGATGCAGCAGTTTGAGGTTGAGGGAGCTTGACAGCAGCGCGTGCCAGCCGAAGTCCAGCCCGGTCCACATGGCGTCCTGGTGAGCGCCAAACAGCGGCAGCCGGTGCTCAATGAAATCAGCCAGCGCCAGCAGGGCCTGCTCGCGTGTCACCGGCCAGTTGAAGGCCTTCAGCTCGCCAGGGTGGTCGTCAAAGCGCCCGGCCACCAGTTGCAGCACTTGGCGCGTGATGTCGTCTTGCGCAAAGACCAGCGGCCGGGGCAAGTCCTTGGGGCCGGCCTTGCCAAAGCCTTTGCGGTTGTCGGCGTCAAAGTTCCATTGCCCGCCCAGAGGCTGATCACCGTCCATCAGTACTTTGTATTGCTGGCGCATCTTGCGGTAGAAAAACTCCATGCGCAGACTGGTCGACTGGCCGGCCCATTGGCGGAACGCTGGCAGGCTGCATAAAAATTGTTTGTCCTCGCGCCACTCCAAGGGTGTTCGCTGGCCCTGGTCGGGCTTGCAGGTTTTTTCTATCAGTGCGCGCACGCGCAGGTCGCCGGGCTCCACGCCGATCACGCGTTCCGGCTGCAGCGCCTGCAGCGCGGCACCCAGGCCGGTGGCCAGCGTCAGGTCACCTTCGTGCTCCAGCGCGCGGTAGTGCACTGTGATCCCGCGTTGACGGAGCTTTTCGGCAAAGTGCCGCATGGCCGACAGGAACAGCGCGGTGCGCGCTTTGTGCGACCAGACGTGGGTGGATTCTTCGAAGGCCTCGATGATCAGCACCGCATCAAGTGCGGTGTCCAGCCCGTCGAACAGCGAAGAGTCCATATCGAGCTGGTCGCCCAAAACAAGTAAAAGATGGCGGCAGGGCGGTTTCATGGAGGGCTATGGTGTCGTTGGCGTGTTATTGACGCTTTTGCGGGCGCGGCAGGCGTCAGAGCAGTATTTCACATCGGCCCAGTTTTTGGCCCAGCTTTTGCGCCAGACCATGTCGCGCCCGCAAACCTGGCAGGGCTTGCTGGGCAGCCCGGCTTTGTTGCCTTTGAAGCCGTTTGGCGCCGCCATGCCTTAGCTCAAGTTGTTACGGTAGTGATGGGTGTCGGTGCGGTACAGGCCGCGCCGCAATTCCATAGGCAGGTCGTTGTAAGTGAAGGCTGTACGCTCTACGCTTAACAGTGGCTCGCCAGCTTTGACCTTGAGCAGTTCGCAGGCCGGCTCGCTGGCCGCCAGGGCCCGGATTTTTTCTTCAGCGCGCACCAGGCGCACACCTAATTCGGTTTCAAACAGAGCGTACATCGGGCCGCGGTAGCTGCCCAGCCGTTCGGCCGTTAAGCCCTTGAAGGGAGCGGCCGGCAGCCACAGGTCTTCCAAAATGGTGGGTACCTGCTGGAAGGACAAGACACGCCTCACGTGCAACACCGCGTCGCCGCTGCGCAAGCCCAGTGCGCGCGCAATATCGGCCGGCGCACGCAGGCGTTTGCACTCAATGAAATGCCGCTGTCTAGGGCCTTCGCTGCTGGCATCGCCGGTGTCCGGCAAGAGCCGTAAAAAACGGTATTGCACTTGCTGCTCGGCGTGGGTGGCGACAAAAGTGCCTTTGCCTTGGCGGCGCACCACCAGGTTTTCGGCGGCCAGCTCGTCAATGGCTTTGCGCACCGTGCCCTGGCTGACGCGAAAGCGCGCGGCCAGGTCCATCTCGCTGGGGATCACGTCCCCCGGCTTCCACTCGCCACCTTGCAGGCTTTGCAGGATCAGTACTTTGATTTGTTGGTAAAGCGGACTGAAGGCCGGGGTGCCGCCTGGACCGGCTTCTTGAATGGACGTCATGTTGTCGGGCTGTGTGGTCGATCAGGTCTGCACATGGATAAAAGTACCGCGAATGTTATCTTATATAAGACATAAGACAAATTGACCCTTTGGGGGTTTTCCTGCGTAAAATATAAGGCTGAGCCTAGCGCAGATTCCCATCTGCGCGCCAACTGATCAACAACCTTCCTGGAGTTTCGTCATGAGCAAAAAACCCGTCCGTGTTGCCGTCAC
>CAMBWM010000305.1 GCA_945871335.1 Polaromonas sp. YR568
ACTTTGCCGGTCACCAGCTGTCGCTGCACCTCGGGACACCCTGGAAGACAGAACCCACAGGCCGCGTGGGCGAACACATGGTGCCGATGCCGCATTTCGGCCTGGTGCTGGCGCTGTCCGACTGGCAGGCCATGGCGGCGCGGCTTGAAGCGGCGGGCACAGACTTCATCATCCAGCCGCAATGCCGCTTTGCCGGCGAACCCGGCGAGCAGTGGACGATGTTTTTTTGTGACCCCTTCGGCAACCCGATAGAGATCAAAGGGTTTCAGTCGCTAAAGACGATTTACGACCACTGACAGTCGCAGGGACAGGCCGTATTGTTTGAGCGATAGCGCCGAACAAGGCTCCCCCTTGCGGGTCTTTCATCTCAATGCGGATGGTGTCGCCGAACTTCATGAAGCCGGTGACCGGCTGGCCGTCTTGCAAAGTCTCCATGGCGCGCTTTTCGGCGATGCAGTTGTAACCTTTAGGCCATTGCGTCTGGCCCTGGCTTTCCTGGCCCCGGTTGCTGACGGTGCCCGAACCGATGACGCTGCCGGCGCGCAACTTACGCGTCTTGCACAGGTGGGCGATCAGCTGGCCGAAATGAAAGCTCATCTCTGCGCCTGCGT
Source organism: Polaromonas sp. YR568 (assembly GCA_945871335.1). The sequence goes on from CAMBWM010000305.1 coordinate 612, forward strand.
CGCACATGCCGACCTTGCGATTGTTCCAGGTGCTTTGCAGCGTCAGGTGCACGCGGCCCTGCTGCCAAGCGCCGCCGAGCTCATCCAGCGTCACCGCCACCGGGCTGAAAGCCGCGGCCGGTTTGCTTTGAACAAGGCCGGAGCCCCTGGCTGCTTCTTGCGTCGCCACATGAAGCAGCGTCAGCTCATTGGCCAGCATCACCAGGCGTATACCTTCAAGGGCCTGCTCTGGCGTGCAGCCCATGGGCAAGTCGGCACTGACCACCGCCATCTGGGCGTCAAAGTCGATTCCGGCGTCTTCGCTGGCCAGCGTCACGTCATCGCAGGGGCCGCAAAAGTCGTCGCTGCAGCCTTGGTGCATCAATGGCGCCGTGTCAGGAGCTGCGGGCGGCTCAGCGCCACCGGCGCGCATGAGCAGCTCTGAATGGTTCATGAAGGCAGCGCCATGGACCCACTGGTAGGCGCGTGGCAGGGGCGCCATGCAGCGCGAAGGCTCGAAGGGAAAGGCATGGCGGGCCCGGCCCTGGTTCAGCGCGTCGTACAAGTCTTGCAACTGAGGCGACAGGAAGTTCCAGTCCTCGAGCACCTGTTGCAGCGTGCCGGCAACGCCGCTGGCGTAGTGCGCAGTGGCAAGGTCTCGCGAGACCACCAGCAACTGACCGTCGCGCGAGCCGTCTTTGTAGGTGGCGAGTTTCATGGCTTGTCTTTCAGGGGTGTTGGGTTGGCCGCCCTTGGGTGCGGCCTGTCGGGTCAAAGATCAAGGCGGCGATGAGCGCCTAGCGTTACGATAAGTGGCTTCTAATGACTTGCCAACCAAAGGTAAATTCTAGTTCACCGCACATGATTAACCGCCCGCTAAAGCTCATTCACAGCGCGCCGCGCCGCGCCTTATGGCTGTTGGCCGCGCTGGTGAGTCTGGTGCACTGGTGGGTGCTGGCTGATGGCCCCTTGGACTTGGGTCTGAGCCAGGCTTCGCCAAGCCAGCCGCCGGCCAACCTGGTTTTCGACACGCGGCGCATTGAACTCTCGGCCCCGGCCCCGGCCCCCAGCAAACCAGCGGCGCGGGTTATACAGTCGGCGCGCGTGAGCGCCAAACCCTCTGCTGCCCAAACTTCAGCACCGGCGGCCAGCCCTTTGCCTGCTGAAGCCGCGCCCGTGCTGGCCGCTGCACCCGTGCTGCCTGAACCCGCTCTGCCTGAACCCGCTGCGCCACCTTTGCCCGCCGCCCAGGCCGAAGCCACGCCAGGCCAAACCGATTCGCAGCCGCAGGCCCAGGCGCCGGCCGAACAGGCAGAGCAGCCACCCGTTGTTGCCGCCGCCCAGCCGGAGCCGGCTCAGTCACCGTCAGCCCTCAGCATTCCCAGCTCGGTGCGACTCAGCTACAAAATGACCGGCTTGTCGCGCGGCCTGAACTACCACGCCAACGGCGAGTTAAATTGGCGGCGCGAAGCCAACCGCTACGAGTCGAGCATGGTGGTCAGCGCATTTTTGCTGGGTTCACGCTCGATGACCAGCGTGGGCGAAGTGACTGCCGATGGCCTGGCACCCAAACGTTTTGGCGACAAAGCCCGCAACGAGCTGGCCGCTCACTTTGACGCCGACAAGGGCAAGATCACCTTCAGCGCCAACCGGCCTGAATTACCCTGGCAGCGCGGTGCGCAAGACCGGCTGAGCGTATTTTTTCAGCTCGCCGGCTTGCTGGCCGGTCAAGCTGGTGCGGTCCCGACGGGCACGCGCATTGCGCTTTACACCGTGGGCCCGCGCGACGCCGAGACCTGGACCTTCATCGTCGATAGCATAGAAAACCTGAACCTGCCCGTGGGCGATATCAAGGCTCTTCGAGTCACCCGCGAACCCCTGCGCGAGTTCGACCAAAAAATTGAGACCTGGTTTGCGCCGTCCATGTCTTACTGGCCGGTACGCATCAAGATCACCCAGAGCAACGGGGATTTTGTAGACCAGCAGCTGTCTGGAAGCAGCGCACCTTGAGCCTTGAATTCACGCCAACAGGCGCCATCTGATGTCAAAGGATATTTAGTTTATGCACATGCTCTACGATTCAGATTCTTTCGCAGTGATGCAAATACAAGCCAACGCTGAAAGCGCAGACGCCAGCGCATCCGCAGTGGCGGCGCAGCCGCAACTGGCGCGAAATGGCTTTGAAATCGTGGACAAACGCTCCGGCAAAGAGGTGTACCTCGATGGCTCTTGGGCTGAGTTGTTTCAGCAACGCCTGAACGGCTGGCAGCAAAAAACGCCGACCGAAGAAGAAATTGAAGAGATTTTGGAGAGCTACGCAGAACTCGCCCAGATGCCTGTTGTCATGCATTGAGCGTGCATTATTTGGCTGCGCGCAGCCTCAGCCAGCCGCGGTACATGGGCTCTGTGAGCAGCAGCACCGCAGCCACCCGCGTCACATGAAAAGCCGTCACCAGCGGCACGCCAAGCTGCAAGACCTTGGCCGTGATGGACATCTCCGCAATGCCGCCGGGCGCTACGCCCAACATG
>CAMBWM010000306.1 GCA_945871335.1 Polaromonas sp. YR568
GCGGCGCGTCTGGATGCGGCGCAAGGAGGGCGCGGGAGCAGAAACGGCCGGGGCCGAAGGAAGAGCGGAGGGCCGATTTTTGAACACGTTTGAAAATTTGGTATGGTTAATTCATGCATGTGCGCGCGCAGGTGCGCGCGCACGTAGAGCCGTATTGTAAGGAGCAAGCCATGTTGAACAGACGCAGCGTCATGGGTTTGGCCACACGCCGGGCGGTGGTGCTGGGGCTGGCGCCTCTGGGCTTGGCCGCCTTGGCGGCCGAGCCAGGTGCGCCCTTGCCGGTCCTTGGCAGTACGCTCGCGGTGCCCGGTTTGACACTGCTTGACGGCAGCGCCTGGGGGCCAGAGCAGGCGCGGGGAAAAGTGCTTGTGGTGTACTGGTGGGCCAGCTGGTGCCCTTTTTGTGCTGAACAGTCGCCGCATATGGATGCGCTGTGGCGGGCTCATCGCCGCGACGGGCTGGTGCTGCTGGGGCTGTCGATAGACAAACAGCCGGCGGCGGCCAGCGCGCATTTGAAGGCCAAGGGCTACGGGTTTCCGGTGGCCATGGCCACGCAGGCGGCCGCGGTGTGGCCCAAGCCACGCGGCTTGCCGGTGGTGGTGGTGCGCGGTCGGGATGGAAAAGTTGTTTTTGCAGAATCCGGGAGCTTGTTTCCCGAAGATGTACAAGGTTTGAAGAATTTTTTATGAAAACTCTGGTGATAGCGGAAAAGCCCTCGGTGGCCCAAGACATCGTGCGCGCCATCACGCCCACGGCGGGCAAGTTCGAAAAGCATGACGAGTACTTCGAGAGTGATGACTGGATCGTCACCTCGGCCGTCGGCCACCTGGTGGAGATCCAGGCGCCGGAAGAATTTGACGTCAAGCGCGGCAAGTGGAGCTTTGCCAACCTGCCCGTCATTCCGCCCTACTTTGACCTCAAGCCCATTGACAAGACCAAGACCCGGCTCAACGCCATCGTCAAGCTGGCCAAGCGCAAAGACGTGGACGCCCTGGTCAACGCCTGTGACGCGGGCCGCGAAGGCGAGCTCATCTTCAGGTTGATCCAGCAGTATTCCAAAGCCAAGCACCCGGTGCAGCGCCTGTGGCTGCAGTCGATGACGCCAGCCGCCATCCGCGACGGTTTTGCCAGCCTGCGCAGCGACGCGCAGATGCTGCCGCTGGCCGACGCCGCGCGTTGCCGCTCTGAGGCTGACTGGATGGTCGGTATCAACGGCACCCGTGCCATGACGGCTTTTAACTCGCGCGACGGCGGTTTCTTTTTGACCACAGTCGGCCGTGTGCAAACGCCTACGCTGAGCGTGGTGGTTGAGCGCGAAGAAAAAATCCGCAAGTTCGTCAGCCGCAACTACTGGGAAGTGCACGCCAGCTTTGCCGCCGAAGCTGGCGAGTACCCCGGCAAGTGGTTTGACCCGGCCTGGAAGAAAGCCGCCGCCAATGCAGACAACGCCGAGCCGGATACCGAGCTCAAGGCCGACCGCGTCTGGACCGAGTCCGATGCGCGCCGCATTGCCGATGCCGTGCGCGGGCAGAAAGCCAGCGTCAGCGAAGAGTCCAAGCCGACCGCGCAAGCCGCTGGTCTGTTGTTTGATTTGACCTCGCTGCAACGCGAAGCCAACGGCAAGTTCGGCTTTTCGGCCAAGACCACGCTGTCGATTGCGCAAAGCCTGTACGAGCGCCATAAAGCGCTGACCTACCCGCGTACCGATTCGCGCGCCCTGCCCGAAGACTATGTGCCGGTGGTCAAGCAGACCTTTGAAATGCTCGCCGGCAGCGAAATGAAGCACCTGGCGCCGCACGCCTTGGTGGCGCTCAATAACGGCTACATCAAGCCCAGCAAGCGCATCTTTGACAACGCCAAGGTCAGCGACCACTTTGCCATCATCCCCACGTTGCAAGCGCCCAGCGGGCTGAGCGAGGCCGAGCAAAAACTCTACGACCTGGTGGTGCGCCGCTTCATGTCGGTGTTTTTCCCCAGCGCCGAATACTTGGTCACCACCCGCATCACCAAGGCCGCTGGTCATAGTTTTAAGACCGAAGGCAAGGTGCTGGTCAAGCCGGGCTGGTTGGCGATTTACGGCAAGGAAGCTGCTGACGAAGTGCCCGAGCCCAAAGACGGCGACAAGGGTCAGAACCTGGTGCCCGTCAAGCCCGGTGAGTTGGTAGGCGCAGAGACAGTCGAGCCCAAGGGTCTGAAAACCCGGCCGCCCGCGCGCTACTCCGAAGCCACGTTGCTCGGCGCCATGGAAGGCGCAGGCAAGACCATTGAAGACGACGAGCTGCGTGAAGCCATGCAGGAAAAAGGCCTGGGCACATCCGCCACGCGCGCGGCCACTATTGAGGGCCTGATCGCCGAAAAATACATGCTGCGCGAAGGCCGCGAGCTGATTCCCACGGCCAAGGCCTTTCAACTCATGACGCTCTTGCGCGGCCTGGGTGTGGAAGAACTCTCACGCGCCGACCTGACCGGTGAGTGGGAGCACAAGCTCGCGCAAATGGAGCAGGGCCTGCTCAGCCGAGAAAGCTTCATGGCCGAGATCGCGACCATGACCGAGCGGCTGGTCAACAAGGCCAAGGGCTACGACAAGGACACCATTCCCGGCGACTACGCCACGCTGCAAGCGCCCTGCCCCAACTGCGGCGGCATCATCAAAGAAAACTACCGCCGCTACACCTGCGTTGGCGCTGCCGGTGCCAGCGAAGGTTGTGGCTTCTCTTTTGGAAAGACGCCGGCCGGCCGCACCTTTGAAGTGGCCGAGGTCGAGCAGTTCTTGCGCGACAAAAAGATCGGCCCACTGGACGGTTTTCGCTCCAAGGCCGGCTGGCCTTTCACGGCCGAAATGGTCATCAAGTTCGACGAAGAAACCAAGAACTACAAGCTTGAGTTCGACTTTGGTGACGACAAGAACGCCGAGAGTGGCGAGATCATCGATTTCGGTGCTGCAGTTTCGTTGGGTGCCTGCCCCAAGTGCAGCAGCCCGGTTCACGAGCACGGCAAAAACTATGTTTGTGAAAAGTCTGTGCCGACACTGGCGCAGCCCACACCGAGCTGCGACTTCAAAACCGGCACCATGATCTTGCAGCAGCCGGTGGACCACGAGCAGATGCAAAAATT
>CAMBWM010000307.1 GCA_945871335.1 Polaromonas sp. YR568
TGCACCAGATGCGGCGACGAGTAAACGCCGGTACGGTACCCGGCTTGCAGCAAAATGGCCTCCAACATGGCGCAGGTCGAGCCCTTCCCGTTGGTGCCGGCCACGGTGATGACCGGGCACTTGAAGGCCAGGCCCAGTCGCCGGGCCACGGTGCGCACACGCGTGAGCCCCATGTCGATGCCTACGGGGTGAATTTGCTCGCAGTAAGCCAGCCAGTCGTCGAGTGTCTTGAGATGTTCCATCAGGCCCGCATTGTCGCGCACGCCCCTGTGACCAATGGCAAAATAAGGTCATGGTCATTTTGTACGGCATACCCAACTGCGACACGGTCAAAAAAGCCCGCACCTGGCTGACCAGTCAGGGCTTGGCGTACCGCTTTCACGACTTCAAAAAGGCCGGCGTACCGCCTGAGCGACTGGCCGCCTGGGAAGATGCCCTGGGCTGGCAAAAGCTGCTGAACCGCCAAGGCACGACCTGGCGTAAGCTTGACGCTGGCGTTCAGTCCGGTGTCAGAGACGCAGCCAGCGCGCAAAGCCTGATGCTGACCCAGCCCAGCCTGATTAAACGGCCGGTGGTGGAGTGGGGTCATGACACCACCGTGGGCTTTGACACCGAGGCTTGGAGTTCCCGGGCTATTTAATACAGCTTTACTGATCATTTACCCAGCCCGGTAAACCAAAAACTGCCAGAATCGTTAAAGTAGAACCATGGCCTGCACTCTTTAAACAGCGTTTCATCCTTAAAAGGAAAAACATGATCACATTTAACCGCTCCATGACCCTTCCAGCCCTGTTGAGCCTTGTAACTATGGCGTCCAACCCGGCCCAGGCGCAAGAAGTTCAAGCCCGCGTGATCTCCAGCACAGCCGTCATTCAACAAGTGGCCGTGCCACGCCAGCAGTGCACCAACACCCCGGTCACTTCAACAACGGGGCCCAGCGGCGCAGGCGCTCTGATGGGTGCCATCGCTGGTGGAGCCATAGGCAATGCCGTGGGCCAAGGCTCAGGCCGGGACCTGGCCACCGCAATCGGCCTGTTCGGCGGTGCCATCCTTGGCAATAATGTCGAAGGCTCCAAGACCCAGACGCAAAACGTGCAGCAATGCAGCACCGTGACGACCTACGAAAACCGCACCATGCACTACGACGTGGTCTACGAATACGCCGACCGGCGCTACAACATCCAGATGGCCAACGACCCTGGCGCCTTTGTGCGTCTGCAACTCAGTCCCATTGGCATCATGCCCCCGGCCGGCCGCTCGCCGCAGTCTTACAACCAGTACCCATCCGAGCCGGCAGTGGTCATCGTCAGCCGCCCCACGGTCTATGTGCAGCCTGCCCCCCCGGTCGCGGTTTACCCCATGCCCTATCCACGCTTTCAGGTGGCGCCCTACTACTACCCTCCAAGCCTGTCGCTGAACCTGGATTTAAGTCGTCGTGGCCACAACCATTGGCGCTAAAGCCTTCACCCTGGCTGCGCGCTACTCCCCAGAAGCCCGCCCAAGCCCTCCGCGGAGGGCTTTTTTCATGCCGGCGGGTGCTGCAGCCGGGTAACTTAAAATCATTACGTTTGCCGGGGCTGCTGATCAGCCCCTTTTTTTACTCACCGTCCAAGCCCATGACCACCGACAAAATCGACAACATCAGCGTCACCACCCAAGCCAGCGTTTACTTTGAGGGCAAATGCGTGAGCCACGGCATCACCTTCGCCGACGGCACGAAAAAATCGGTCGGTGTGATCTTGCCCGCCAGCCTGACCTTCAACACCGGCGTGCCCGAGATCATGGAATGCGTGGCCGGCTTTTGCGAATACAAGCTCAAAGGCTCCAACGCCTGGGTCAAGTCATCTGCCGGCGAGAAATTCAGCGTGCCGGGCAACTCGTCCTTCGACATCCGCGTGACAGAGCCCTACCACTACATCTGCCACTTCGGCTGATCCCTTTCGCGCACGCAACCCTGGCACCGTCATGAGCACCATTCTTCAAAATCTGCCCATCGGGCAAAAAGTCGGCATCGCTTTTTCGGGCGGCCTGGACACCAGCGCTGCCCTGCATTGGATGAAACTCAAAGGCGCAATCCCCTACGCCTACACCGCCAACCTGGGCCAGCCCGACGAGCCCGACTACGAAGACATTCCGCGCAAGGCCATGCAGTACGGCGCCGAAAAAGCCCGCCTGATCGACTGCCGCCGCCAGCTTGCCGCCGAAGGCATTGCTGCGCTGCAATGCGGCGCTTTCCACATCTCGACCGCCGGCGTGACCTACTTCAACACCACGCCACTGGGCCGCGCTGTCACCGGCACCATGCTTGTGGCCGCGATGAAAGAAGACGATGTCAACATCTGGGGCGACGGTAGCACCTACAAAGGCAACGACATCGAGCGTTTTTACCGCTACGGCCTCTTGACCAACCCCGACTTGAAAATCTACAAACCCTGGCTGGACCAGCTCTTCATTGACGAGTTGGGCGGCCGCGCCGAAATGTCGGCCTTCATGACAAAGGCCGGCTTTGGTTACAAGATGTCGGCCGAAAAAGCCTACTCGACCGACTCCAATATGCTGGGCGCCACACACGAAGCCAAAGACCTCGAGCACCTCTCCAGCGGCATGAAGATCGTCAACCCCATCATGGGCGTGGCTTTCTGGAAAGACGAAGTCGACGTCAAACGCGAAGAAGTCACGGTGCGCTTTGAAGAAGGCCAGCCCGTCGCCCTGAACGGCAAAAGCTTTGAAAGCCTGACCGAGCTCATTCTGGAAGCCAACCGCATCGGCGGGCGCCATGGCCTGGGCATGAGCGACCAGATTGAAAACCGCATCATCGAAGCCAAAAGCCGCGGCATTTACGAAGCCCCGGGCCTGGCGCTGCTGTTCATCGCCTACGAGCGGCTGATCACCGGCATTCACAACGAGGACACCATCGAGCAGTACCGCATGAACGGCCTCAAGTTGGGCCGCTTGCTTTACCAAGGCCGCTGGTTTGACCCGCAGTCCATCATGCTGCGCGAGACCGCCCAGCGCTGGGTGGCGCGCGCCGTCACGGGTGAAGTCACCATTGAGCTGCGCCGCGGTAACGACTACTCCATCCTCAACACAGAGAGC
>CAMBWM010000308.1 GCA_945871335.1 Polaromonas sp. YR568
GGTTAAAGTTTTGCCAGCCCGGCCGACCAGCAAAGAGCGCGCCAGTGTGTCGCTGCGCAAGAAGGCCGCTGCGGCCGGGTCGTCAATAGCCAGTCGGCGCAGCAGGCTTTCGGCGGTGTCCGAGCTGCGGCTGACTTCGGTGCGATACAGGTTAAAGCGGAGGTCTGATCGCGCTTCTTTGCCGGCTTGCCAGGGCAAGGGCTGCACCGTTTCAACAACCTGGGTGACAGGCAGGTCAGCAGCGTCGGGCGCCAACGGGACCAAGCCGAAGGCCGTGACGCCGGTGCCCAGCAGAACTACGGCCAGCGTAGCGCCAACGCGCCTGGGGTGGCGCGCCAGCATACCCAGCATCAGCTTGCTGCTTTGCCAGACTTGCGAACCGTAACTATGAAGACCGTCAGTACTCAAAACAATAGATTCCAGACAGACTGCACATCACAAGCCAAAAAGCAGGTGAGAGCAAAAAACGCAATAAGCAACCAGGGGCTGCGGCGACAATTCGATGGTATGGATCAGCAAGTAGCGCGCCAATCTAGAATTGCTACCGGCGGCTGATCTCAAAGCAAGCTCAGGATTATAGCCACCCGAAAAGCCCAAAATATAACGAAAACCCTTATGAATCAAGCGCTTTCCTCCACTTCGCCCCTGTCTGATGCTGTTCAGCAAGCACTGGCCGTGACCCTGCGCGGCTGCGAAGAGTTGATTCCGCAGGCCGAATGGGTGAAAAAACTGACCCGTTCCGAGGCCAGTGGTCAGCCACTGCGCATCAAATTGGGGCTGGACCCGACCGCCCCCGACATCCACATCGGTCACACAGTGGTGCTCAACAAGATGCGGCAGTTGCAGGATTTGGGGCACCAGGTGATCTTTCTCATCGGTGACTTCACCAGCCTGATTGGTGACCCGTCCGGGCGCAACAGCACCCGCCCGCCTTTGACCCCCGAGCAGATCAAGGCCAACGCCGAAACCTACTACCGCCAGGCCAGCCTGGTGCTGGACCCGGCCAAAACCGAGATTCGCTACAACAGCGAGTGGAGCAATCCGCTGGGCGCGATGGGCATGATCCAGCTGGCCGCCAAGTACACCGTGGCCCGCATGATGGAGCGCAACGACTTTCATGACCGTTTCAAGGCCGGCACGCCCATCAGCGTGCATGAGTTTTTGTACCCGCTGATGCAGGGCTACGACTCTGTGGCGCTCAAGTCTGACCTCGAACTCGGCGGCACCGACCAGAAGTTCAACCTGCTGATGGGCCGTACCCTGCAACAGGAATACGGCCAGGAACCGCAGTGCATTTTGACCATGCCGCTGCTCGAGGGGCTGGACGGCATAGAGAAAATGTCGAAAAGTAAAAACAACTACATCGGCATTGCCGAAGAGCCCAACAGCATGTTCGCCAAAGTGCTCTCAATCTCCGACACCCTGATGTGGCGCTGGTACACCTTGCTGTCGTTTCAGAGCGAAGCGGCGATTGCCGCGCTCAAGGCCGAAGTGGCCGGCGGCCGCAACCCCAAAGACGCCAAAGTGGCGCTGGCCAAAGAGATCACCACGCGTTTTCACTCGGCCGCCGCGGCCGATGCGGCCGAGCAAGACTTCATCAACCGCAGCAAAGGCGGCGTGCCTGACGAAATTGACGAGATCACACTGACCGGCGCGCCCATGGGCATCACAGCCCTGCTCAAAGCCGCTGGCCTGGCCCCTTCGGGCAGCGAAGCCACCCGCCTGATCGACGGCGGCGGTGTGCGGGTAGATTCGAGCGTGGTCAGAGACAAGGCGCTGAAACTGCCTGCGGGTACCTACGTGGTGCAGGTCGGCAAACGCAAGTTTGCGCGCGTGACCCTGGGCTGATATTTGTCATTCTTTCCGGACGCAGGCGGCCATGGCGCTCAGCTTCGTTCGTGTCCTCCGCCCTGCGGGCTCCCCCTTTACCTCACTGCGCTGAGCGCCATGGCCGCCTGCGTCAGCAAGCGCTGTTGGAACTCTTTGGGTAAAGAGCGATAGCAAGCCAAGCGTCCCGACTAAAGGTCATGGCGGGGCGAATTCTGCAGCGAAATAAAGGAGGAGCCCGCAGGGCGGGGGACATTCGCGTAAGCACTCGCCCCGCCATGACCGGCGCACCAGCGCCACGCACTTCAAATAAAGGAGGAGTCCGCAGGGCGGAGGACATTCGCGTAAGCATTCACCCCGCTATGACCGGCGCACCCAGTCGAGCCTCAGTACGGGTTGTCAAACCCCAGCGAGCCCATCAGCAGCACTTCCAGTGCTTCCATTTCCAGCGCGTCGCGCTCATTGGTTTCGTGGTCGTAGCCCTGGGCGTGCAAAGCGGCGTGCACCAGCAGGTGGGCGTAATGCGCTTGCAGGGTCTTGCTCTGCGCCGCGGCTTCGCGTGCCACCACCGGGCCGCACAGCACCAGGTCGGCTGTCACCAACGGGGCTTGCGTGTAGTCGAAGGTCAGCACGTTGGTGGCGTAGTCTTTGCCCCGGTAATCGCGGTTCAGCGCGCGGGCTTCGCTTTCGCCAACCACGCGCACCGTCAACCCGGCGTCGCGCAGCAGGGCGCGTGTGATCCAGCGCTTAACGGCGGCACGGGGCAGGGCGGCGCGGTGAGTAGCCAGATGCGCAAAGTCGCCAAACTGCAGCGACAAGTCCAGCGCGTTGACCGCCTGGCAGGGCGGCATTAACCGGGCAGGGTGCTTTGCCATATCAAACCTTGCGCCGCGTTTTGCGGGCCGCTTTTGCGCTGTCGCGCGCCTTCACGTCGACGACATCATCGGTATCTTCATCAGCGGCGTTCACATCAGCCTTTAGACTGCGATGTTTGTCATACGCGTCCACAATGCGCGCCACCAGCGGGTGACGCACCACGTCGGCGCTGGTCAGGCGTGTGATGGCGATGCCTTGCACGCGCTTCATAATGCGCTCGGCATCGATCAGGCCGCTGAGCTGCGTCAGAGGCAAATCAACCTGGCTCACGTCGCCGGTGATCACAGCCTTGCTGCCAAAGCCGATGCGCGTCAAAAACATCTTCATCTGCTCGGGCGTGGTGTTTTGCGCTTCGTCCAGAATCACAAAAGCATG
>CAMBWM010000309.1 GCA_945871335.1 Polaromonas sp. YR568
AAGTACATGTTCAGGCGCAAGATCACGATTCAGTTTCCTGAAGAAAAAACGCCGATGAGTCCGCGTTTTCGGGGTCTGCATGCGCTGCGCCGTTATGACAACGGTGAAGAGCGTTGCATTGCCTGCAAGCTCTGCGAAGCGGTGTGCCCGGCCATGGCGATCACCATCGAGTCGGATGTGCGTGAGGACGGAAGTCGCCGCACTTCACGTTATGACATTGACCTGACCAAGTGCATTTTTTGCGGCTTTTGTGAAGAAAGCTGCCCGGTGGACTCGATTGTCGAAACCCACATCCTTGAATACCACGGCGAAAAACGCGGCGATCTGTATTTCACCAAAGAGATGCTGCTCGCCGTCGGTGACCGCTATGAAAGTGAAATCGCAGCCAACAAGGCGGCTGACGCCAAGTACCGCTGAACACGGCGATCTGCTACCACCGACCCTCTTGCTGACCGCACGAAAGAATTCAACACAACATGGACGCTCAAACAGGTCTTTTTTATGCCTTTGCTGCGGTGCTGCTTGTCGCCGCATTCAAAGTCATCACCGCCCGCAATCCGGTGCACGCTGCCTTGTACCTGGTGCTGGCTTTTTTCCAGGCGTCGGCTTTGTGGATTTTGCTCAAAGCCGAGTTTCTGGCGATCACGCTGGTGCTGGTCTACGTGGGCGCCGTCATGGTGCTGTTTCTTTTCGTTGTGATGATGCTTGACATCAATCTTGATGGCGTGCGCAAGGGTTTCTGGCAGCATTTCCCGCTGGCCGCTGCCGCCGGCACGCTGATCGCGCTGGAAATGTCAGCGGTATTGATGGGTGGATTTCGCCTTGGCGAGCCACCCAAGGCGGCTGCTGTGGTGGGCCAAGCCGTGGTGGAACTGTCCAACACCAAAGAACTGGGCAAGCTGCTGTATTCACAGTACCTCTACCCGCTGGAGGTGGCCGCTGTGATTTTGCTGGTCGCCATCATTGCTGCGATTGCGTTGACCCTGCGCGAACGTAAAGATTCAAAGCACATCGATCCGGCCGACCAGATTCGCGTCAAGCGCGCAGACCGTGTGCGACTCGTCAAGGTGAATCCGACGATGGCCGCGCCCCTGCCGCAAGACGCCCCTGATGAGGAGAAAAAAGCATGATCACTCTGGGACACTTTCTGGCGCTGGGCGCCATGCTGTTTGCCATGTCGGTGATCGGCATTTTTCTCAACCGCAAAAATTTGATCGTGCTGCTGATGGCCATTGAGCTGATGCTGCTGGCCGTCAACATGAATTTCGTGGCTTTTTCCTACTACCTGAACGACATGGCCGGGCAGGTGTTTGTTTTCTTCATCCTGACGGTCGCGGCTGCCGAGTCGGCGATCGGTTTGGCTATTTTGGTGCTGCTGTTCCGTAACAAGTCCAGTATCAATGTGGACGAACTCAACACGCTCAAGGGCTGAGCCCGGGCCTGAACACACTGATTTTTTGAGTACAAATAAGAACACAAGATGAGTCAAACCCTCAACGCATCCACCTTGCTGGCCGTGCCCATGGCGCCGCTGGTCGGTTCATTGCTTGCCGGCATTTTGGGCACCTCCTTGGGCGGTAACTGGATCGGCCGCCGCCTGAGTCACACGCTGACTATTTTGGGCGTGCTGGTCGCTTTCATCATCTCGGCCATGACGCTCAAGAGCGTGGCCCTGGACGGCGCGCGTTTCAATGAGACGCTCTACACCTGGATGGTGGTGGGCGGCCTGAAGATGGAAGTCGGCTTTCTAGTTGACGGCCTGACTGCCATGATGATGTGCGTGGTCACCTTCGTATCGCTGATGGTGCATATTTACACCATCGGTTACATGGAAGAAGACGAGGGCTACAACCGGTTTTTTGCCTACATTTCCTTGTTCACTTTTTCTATGTTGATGCTGGTCATGAGCAACAACATGCTGCAGCTGTTCTTCGGTTGGGAAGCCGTGGGCCTGGTGTCCTACCTCTTGATCGGTTTCTGGTTCAACAAGCCCACCGCCATTTTTGCCAACATGAAGGCCTTTTTAGTCAACCGTGTCGGTGACTTCGGTTTCATCCTGGGCATCGGTCTGATTGCCGCCTACGCCGGCACGCTCAACTATGCCGAGGCTTTTGCCAAGACCGACGCGCTCGCCGCGCTGACCTTGCCCGGCACCAGCTGGATGCTGGTGACGGTCATCAGCATTTGCCTTTTTATCGGCGCCATGGGCAAGTCGGCGCAGTTCCCGCTGCACGTCTGGCTGCCTGATTCGATGGAAGGCCCAACTCCGATCTCGGCGCTGATTCACGCGGCCACCATGGTCACTGCTGGTATTTTCATGGTGGCGCGCATGTCGCCCATCTTTGAGTTGAGCGACACGGCCCTGAGCTTCATCATGGTGATAGGCGCCATCACGGCGCTGTTCATGGGTTTTCTGGGCATCATCCAGAACGATATCAAGCGCGTGGTGGCTTACTCCACCCTCTCGCAGCTGGGCTACATGACCGTGGCCTTGGGCGCTTCGGCTTACTCGGTGGCGGTGTTCCACCTCATGACGCACGCTTTCTTCAAAGCGCTGCTGTTCCTGGGTGCGGGCTCGGTCATCATGGGCATGCACCACAACCAGGACATCCGCTGGATGGGTGGCGTGCGCAAGTACATGCCCATCACCTGGATCACTTCGCTGCTCGGTTCGCTGGCCTTGATCGGCACGCCCCTGTTTGCTGGCTTTTACTCCAAAGACAGCATCATTGAAGCGGTGCACTTCAGCAACCTGCCTGGTGCCGGCTTTGCGCATTTCGCCGTGCTCGCCGGCGTGTTTGTGACGGCGTTTTATTCTTTTCGCATGTACTTTCTGGTGTTCCACGGCAAAGAGCGTTATGACCAGAACCCGGACGCGCTCCACGGCCACCATGACGATGCGCATCACGGCGCGCATGGCAGTCATCATGAAGCTGCCCACAAGCCGCATGAGTCGCCCTGGGTGGTGACGGTGCCTTTGGTGCTGCTGGCTATTCCTTCAGTGGTGATTGGTTTCCTGACCATAGACCCCATGCTGTTTGGTGACTTCTTCAAAGATGCCATTCACGTCAACCT
>CAMBWM010000310.1 GCA_945871335.1 Polaromonas sp. YR568
AGTGCGGTCGCTGCACCGACGCCGGTGCCAGAACCAGTGATGATGGCTACTTTGCGTTCAATCATGATGCGTCCTTGGTTGGGTTAACTTACAAAAAAGTCAACTTGTGCATTTTGCATCCAACTTAAGAAATTGAGCTGACTTATTGCGACTAGATGGCCAAAGCAGAGCGGGGTGAGGCCAACACCAGGCGCACACCCTCTGACGTGTTGAAAGACACTTGCAGACCACTAGAAGCCACGAGCATGGTAGACCCGCTGAAATCAAACCTAGCAACGCTCAGCAATGACCCTTAATTCCGTCTACACAAAAAATCGGACACCCTCTTACGATGACTTTTGCAGACCATCCTTAACTAGGTCTTAATTGAATTGCATGACTTAAAAACGATTTAGCCCTTGCTGCAATGGGCTTTTTGACATCAAGCAGTCACAAAACTCCCTTTCAATCGAAAATTACTAAGGAGTTTTCATGTCGCACCACGATCACGATCCCGTCTTCAATACCTCCAACAACCTTCACTTTCAGGATGTTTTGGCCCAATCGTTGCAAAACCCTGCGCGCCGAGGCTTGCTTCGCGGTGGTTTGGGCTTGGCCGGTTTGGCCATGCTGCCCGGTTGCGCCAGCATGGTGTCGGGCATGGCCGCAGCGCCCTCGGCTCTGGGTTTTCCTTCCTTAGACAAAAGCCTGCTGGACAACGTGATGTTACCGCCCGGTTACCAGTACACGGTTCTGCATGCCACGGGCGATGCACTGGACTCAACGCTGCCCGGTTACTCCAACAAAGGCACTGAGACCGATGACTGGTCGCGGCGCATTGGTGACCACCACGACGGCATGGACATCTATTACATCGACGCCAATGGCCGCTACACCGAGAATGAAACTGGCCGCGCTGTGCTGTGTGTGAACCACGAAAGCTCGGCCGATGCGCACTTGATGCACCCCAATGGCCAAACATCCAATGGCGTGAGTGGCAAAAAATTTCACCAGTTTGGAAACTGGGATTTGGGTAATCGCCCCGAATTGGAAGTGCTCAAGGAAATCAACCACCATGGCATTTCAGTGGTCGAGATTGTCAAAACCCCACAAGGCTGGCGTATCAAGCAAGATTCTCCTCTGAACCGTCGCATCACCGCTCAAACACCGGCCCGCATCAGCGGCCCACGCGCTGAAATCGACAACATCCGCAGCTTCATGGTGACCCGTTGGGACACGGCAGGTGCCATGTCGCGCGGCACTTTGAACAATTGCGGCCACGGCAAAACGCCATGGGGCACCTATTTGGGTTGCGAAGAAAACTGGGCATTTTACTTCCAGGCCACGGGCACGGGCACCGGCATCCCCCCCAAAGAAGCGGCGGCACGTCGTCGATATGGCGTCGCTTCTGCAGCGCCCGCTGCCGGTGTGCAAAAAGCCACCAGCCAAGGCTGGCACACCGTGTCGGCCACCGATGACCGTTTTGCCCGCTGGAATTTGGCGGCCACAGGCGCCAATGCAGAGCGTGACTTCCGCAACGAAGCCAACACCTTTGGTTACAACGTCGAAATCGATCCACTTGCCCCCAATTCCACGCCTGCCAAGCGCGTGGCGATGGGCCGTTTTGCCCACGAAGCCGCAGTATGCAGCCTGCCCAAGGCGGGCGAGCCCTTGGCGTTTTACATGGGCTGCGACGCCCGCAACGAGTACATCTACAAATATGTTTCCACCGCGGTTTGGGATCCGCGCGATGTGGGCGGCGGTTTGGTGGCCGGAGACAAGTACTTGAGTGAGGGCAAGCTCTATGCAGCGCGCTTTGATGCTACTGGCCAAGGCCAATGGCTCGAGTTGACCATCGCCGATCCACGTATTGTCAACCACAGTGCCTATAAATTTGCCAACCAGGCCGATGTGCTGGTCAACGCACGCCATGCAGCCGATGCTGTCGGTGCCACCAAAATGGACCGTCCGGAGTGGGGCGCTGTCAACTACCGCAACGGCGAGGTGTATTTCGCCCTGTCCAACAACAGCGCGGCCAATCGCACCCCCACCAAGGTGGACCCGGCCAACCCCCGCGCCTACATGGACATGGATGGCAAAAAAGGTACGGGCAACCCACACGGCCACATCATCCGGTTCAACGAAATGGGTCAAAAATCTACGGCCAAAACCTTTGCTTGGGATATCTTCCTGTTCGGCGCAGAAGAAGACTCGGAAGATGCCAACTTGTCCGGCTTGAGCGCCAAGAACGCATTCTCATCGCCTGACGGCCTGTGGTTCAGCAAGGCCACAGGCATCTGCTGGATTCAAACCGACGACGGCGCCATGACCGACGAAAGCAACTGCATGATGCTGGCTGCCATTCCTGGCCAAGTGGGCGATGGCGGCAAAATCACAGTAAAAAACAAAATGGTGGTCGGTGGTGTTGCGCAGACCGGCATCCAAGAAACTTTTATGGGCGCCGCTTTGGGTGATGCCAAACTGCGCCGCTTCTTGGTCGCTCCCAAGGGCGCTGAGGTCACCGGCATCACAGAAACTTCTGACGGTCGCACCTTGTTTGTCAACATACAGCACCCTGGCGAGCGGTCTAAGCCGCTAGCTTCGGGCGAAGCCCCGGAAAGCGTCTGGCCTGGTAACCAGGGATACGGTGTCCAAGGCCGTCCACGCTCGGCAACGATCGTGATCACGCGCAAAGACGGCGGCGTAATCGGGCTGTAAACCGCGCAGGCCTCAGCTCATTGGCGGCGCTGAACACGGGTGGCCACTTCTACCCGGTTAGGACTTATTGAAGACATAGTCTTATCCATATGCGTATTCCTAGTTGTTAGTTTAAGGAATACCGATGGGACTGTCATTCAGGGGGCTAACTCAATTAGAAACCGACAGCACGGTAGACCCGCCGAAACCAAACCTGCCTCAACGATTTGTGCGTAGGTGTTAGATTTTCAAAAAATTATGCAGAATTTTCGTAAGAATGGCATGTTGAAACACGTCTAATGAGAATGTTTTAACAAGAGGTCTTTATGAAATATTCTAAATTAAGCGTTGTCATTTTAGGTCTTGT
>CAMBWM010000311.1 GCA_945871335.1 Polaromonas sp. YR568
GCGGCGGCTTTGGCGGCAAAGAAACGCAAAGCGGCCACATGGCCGTGTGGGCGGCACTGGCGGCGCGCAAGTTCGGCAAGCCCGTCAAGCTGCGCATGGACCGCGACGACGACTTCATGGTCACCGGCAAACGCCACCCCTTTGCCTACGACTACACCGCAGGCTTTGACGCGCGCGGGCGCCTGTGCGGCCTGCAACTCATGATGGCGGCCAACTGCGGCTTCAGCGCCGACCTCAGCGGGCCTGTGGCCGACCGCGCCATCTTTCATGCCGACAACGCCTACTTTTTAGAAGACGTCAGCATCACGTCTTACCGCTGCAAAACCAACACGCAAAGCCACACGGCTTTTCGCGGCTTTGGCGGCCCGCAAGGGATGATCGTCACCGAAAGCATTCTGGGCGACATCGCCCGCCACCTCGGGCTGGACCCGCTGGCCGTGCGCCTGGCCAACCTGTACAGCGACGAAGCCACTGCCGCCGGTGGCCTGCGCGACACCACGCACTACGGCATGCGGGTTGAAGACAACATACTCGCGCCGCTCATAACCACCTTGGCCGCCACCAGCGACTACGCGCAACGCCGCCAGGACATTGCGCAATGGAACGCCAGCAGCGCCGTCATCCAACGCGGCATCGCAATCACGCCGGTCAAGTTCGGCATTTCGTTCACGGCCACGCTGTTCAACCAGGCCGGCGCGCTGGTGCATGTGTACACCGACGGCAGCGTGCAAGCCAACCACGGCGGCACCGAAATGGGCCAGGGCCTGAACACCAAGGTCGGGCAGATCGTGGCAGACGAATTGGGCGTGCCCTTTGAGTGCGTGTTGGTCACCGCCAGCGACACCAGCAAGATACCCAACGCCTCGGCCACGGCAGCTTCAGCCGGCACCGACCTGAACGCACGCGCCGCCCAGTACGCTGCGCGCAACGTGCGTGACAACCTGGCGCAGTTTGTGGCGGGTCTGGACACCTGCGGTGCGGGCGCCGTGCGCTTTGCCGGCGGGCAGGTAATCTCGCCCACGCAGACACGCCCCTTCAAGGACGTGGTGCGTCAGGCCTACGCCAACCGCATCCAGCTCTGGAGCGACGGCTTTTACCGCACGCCCAAAATCCATTACGACAAAACTACACTCACGGGCCGACCCTTTTATTACTTTGCTTACGGCGCCGCCTGCACCGAAGTCGCCATCGACACCCTGACCGGCGAGAGCCGCGTGCTCAAAGTGGACATCCTGCACGACGTGGGCACGTCCATCAACCCAGCCATCGACATCGGCCAGATCGAAGGCGGCTTTGTGCAAGGCATGGGCTGGCTGACCACTGAGCAACTGGTGTGGAACGACAAAGGCCACCTCAGCACCCACGCCCCCAGCACCTACAAAATTCCGGCCACCGGCGACATACCCGAACACTTCAAAGTCGCCTTCTGGCCAGAGCCCAACCACGAAGACAACGTCTTCGGCAGCAAAGCCGTCGGCGAGCCGCCGTTCATGCTGGCCATCAGCGTGTTCGAGGCCATGAAAGATGCGGTGGCCAGCGCGCGGGCGGATGGTGGGGCTGTGAAGCTGACGGCGCCGGCTACGGCGGAGAATGTGTTGGCGGCGTTGACTGCCGCTAGTTAAAGGGGTAAGTAACTATTGACCAACTTGGTGTTGGCCATGGTGACGAGATTTTGCCGCCAGCATATTCCGCTCACCAATGCGCATCCAGTCCGTTTTTTGCCCTCACGGACGACATCGTGGAACCGTAAATCGAGGTCAGAGCGTTCCTTCACCTCGATTTATGACCGCTTAGCAGCGATTGCGGACATGTGTTTTGGCCACTCAGTTTGTTAGCATTCCCCGAATATCCTTAGTTCAACCATTTAGTTCTCATGTCAATCAATTCCCTCCTAGGCTCGGAACTACCAATCGTTCAGGCACCAATGGCCGGGGTGCAGGGTAGCGCTCTCACAATCGCTGTCTCTAATGCAGGTGGCCTCGGCTCGTTGCCGTGTGCGATGCTTGGAACTGATGCCATCAGAAAAGAATTCGAGAACATCCTCAGCCGAACTTCAAGACCTTTTAACGCCAACTTTTTTTGCCACAATCCACCCGCTCCGAATGTGGAAAAGGAAAGTGCGTGGCATGCACTTTTTACGCCCTATTACACGGAGTTTGGAATCAACGAGGAGACGATTCCCACTGGAGCGGCGCGTTTGCCTTTCAATCGTGAAATGGCTGAGTTGGTGTGTGAATATAGACCCAAGGTAGTTAGTTTTCACTTTGGCTTACCGCCACCCGAACTATTGGAAATGGTCAAAGGAAGTGGCGCAAAAGTATTGTCATCCGCAACTACGGTCGAGGAGGCCGTATGGCTCGAAGAGCATGGTGTGGATGCAGTCATCGCTCAGGGTCTCGAAGCTGGCGGGCATAGGGGAATGTTCTTAACCGCTGACATCAATTCACAGTTAGGTACGTTCGCGCTACTTCCACAAGTCGTCGCAGCAGTAAAAATTCCGGTCATCGCTGCGGGTGGAATTGCAAATGCTCGCGGTGTCAGGGCGGCATTGGAACTAGGAGCATCTGCTGTACAAATCGGTACCGCTTATATGCTCTGCCCCGAGGCTACGACAAGTACAGTACATCGCGCTGCATTGAAATCTGATGATGCACGACTCACCGCGCTGACAAATGTTTTTACGGGACGACCTGCGCGTGGGATTGTCAATCGTATGGTGCGTGAGGTGGGCCCCATTAGTTCTATGGCTCCAGAGTTTCCAAAGGCAACTGCCGCATCGTTTGTCTTGCGGCAAAAATCGGAAGGTTTAGGCAGAGGCGATTTTTCACCTCTATGGGCTGGTCAGAATACGTCGGGTTGCAAGGAAGCTTCTGCGGCGCAGTTGACACAAGAGTTGGCGAGTTTGATTTTAGGGCAGTCGACAGAAGTATTCTTGCCCCCAATTGCCTTTGTAGCTGGATTGCCGCCACTAAGTCAGCTTTTGAGCGCTGGAAATGTCTGCTATCAGCCTAGCCCGGAAATTCATCCAGATTCAG
>CAMBWM010000312.1 GCA_945871335.1 Polaromonas sp. YR568
CGCCCAACACCCAACGAACCGCGTCCATGATGTTGGACTTACCGCAGCCGTTCGGCCCCACCACGCCCACCAGTTGACCCGGCAGCACAAAATTGGTGGGTTCCGCGAATGATTTGAAGCCCGAAAGCTTGATGGAATTAAGACGCACGACCAGCCTAACGAGGATGAAATTGTTACTGTAACTCGTTGATATTAATTGGTTTTATCAAAAAATTAATATTCTCAATCGCACTTTTGCGGGATCCCGCCAAGTCAGCGAATGGGCTAGATTATGACCCGAGGCGGGGGTGCATCACGCTAAACCAGAGCGCCGGAATAGCAGCCAGCGCCAGACAACCGGCATAGCCGGTTGGCAGTTGCGGCGAAGGCGCTAGACGCTGCAAACTGGCATACGGCTTCCAAGGGTGCATGTGGTGATCTGAATGACGCTGGAGGTTGATCAGCAAGCTGTTGCTGACCAGATGGTCGGCGTTCCAGGCGTGCTTGGCGCCAAAGGCTTCGCGCCGCCCGTCGCTTTGGCCGCGCTGCAAGCCATAGTGCTCAATGTAGTTGACTGTTTCCAGCAACCAGACCGCAAAAGCCGACTGCACCAGCCAGAACAACAGCAGCGTCGGGCCGGCCCATGCCGCCGCCAAGATCAGCAGCACCTGTGCCGCCAATGCCCAGACCAGCGGGCTTCCGGCCCACGAGCGATTGAACTGTTCGAGCTGCCGGGACTCCAGCGCCCAGGCGCTACGCCAGCTGCCCCAGAGCGTGCGCGGCAAAAAACGCCACAGACTTTCACCCCAGCGCGCGCTCGCCGGGTCGTCAAGCGTGGCGGCACGCGGGTGGTGCCCACGGTAATGTTCGACCATGAAATGCGCGTAGCAGACGCTGCTCATCAGTACCCAGCCCAGAAACCGGTCAATGCGGTGGCGGGAATGTCCCAGCTCATGGGCCACCGTGATGCCTTGCGCTCCAGCCACAAATCCCACCGTCAGGGCAAGGCCCAGTGCAAGCTGCCAGCTCGAGTGCAGTGCTATCCAGCCGGCGCTCAGTTGCAAAGCCAGCTGCAAGGGCACATACAGGCGCATCAGTGCAACAAAATAAAAGGAGCTGCGCGCCGGTGGCGGCGAAAGGCGCCCTCCAGGCAGCAAGATATCCAGTGCCAACACACTCAGGTAAAAAGCAGCGGCGCGCCAGGGGCTGGCGGAAGGGTCGCTCCAAACGCCCAGCAGCGTGAACCCAGGCAACAAAAGCAGCAGCAAAAAACGCAAATCGCTCAGGCGAAAGCCGGGCAGGGCCGGGGTCTGTTCTTGAGCCGGCATCACAACAGGGTTCATGGTTTCAATAGCCATGACTTAAAGTGTAGTGATTTGCGGCCACTGCCCCCACAGGGTTTCCCTCGATAATGCAGAGATGAATCCCCTCCTCGCCCGCCTGCAGCCCTACCCCTTTGAACGGCTGCGCC
This sequence comes from Polaromonas sp. YR568, assembly GCA_945871335.1. The sequence continues at coordinate 1,451 of CAMBWM010000312.1, forward strand.
AACTGCATGCCAAGGTCACTCCCAACCCGGCTTTTCGGCCGATCAGCCTGGGCATTGGTGAGCCGCGTCACGCCACCCCAGAACTGATCAAAACCGCCTTGATGGCCAGTCTGGCCGGTTTGGCCAGCTACCCGGCCACTTTGGGCGAGCCGGCCTTGCGACTGGCCATGGCCAACTGGGTTGAGCGCCGCTACGGCTTGAAACTCAACACGGCCACGCAGATCTTGCCGGTCAACGGTTCGCGCGAAGCCCTTTTTGCCTTGACCCAAACCATCATCGACCCGACGCGCGCAGGCGCCACTGTGGTCTCGCCCAATCCTTTTTACCAAATCTACGAAGGCGCCGCCCTGCTGGCCGGCGCGCAGGTGTATTACGCGCCCAGCGATCCGGCGCGCAATTTCGGCATTGACTGGGCCGCCGTGCCTGAGGCTGTCTGGGCTAAAACCCAGCTGCTGATCGTCTGTTCACCGGGCAACCCGACGGGCGCGGTCATGGACCTGCAAGAGTGGAAGCTGCTGTTTGATTTAAGCGAGCGCCACGGCTTTGTAATTGCCTCCGACGAGTGCTACAGCGAGATTTATTTCCGCCCCGAGCCGCCGCTGGGCAGCTTGCAGGCGGCAGCGGCATTGGGCCGGCACGACTTTAAAAACCTGGTGGCGCTGACCAGCCTGTCCAAACGCAGCAACGTGCCCGGTTTGCGCAGCGGCTTTGTGGCCGGCGACGCCGCTATTTTGAAATCATTTTTGCTTTATCGCACTTACCACGGCAGCGCTATGAGCCCCGTAGTGCAGGCCGCCAGCTGCGCGGCTTGGGACGACGAAGACCATGTGGTGCTCAACCGCGAGATGTACCGGCAAAAATTTAACGAGGTCACCCCTTTATTGGCCAGCGTCATGAAAGTGTCTTTACCAGATGCCGGCTTTTACCTATGGGCAGAGGTACCACCGGCCTTCAAGGGTTCTGACGAGAACTTCGCCAGCCAGCTGCTGGCTCAATACAATGTGGTGGTTTTGCCCGGCAGCTACCTGGCGCGTGAGGTCAAGTCGGCCAGTGGCCAGGATTTCAACCCGGGTGCCGGTCGCGTTCGCATGGCGCTGGTGGCTGAAACCGCTGAATGCCGCGAAGCCGCCGAGCGCATCATTCTTTTTTGCCAAGCCCACGCTGCGTCCGCAGCCTGAACTTTTTTTTCACTGCTCTTTTTAAAACCGCCAACAACATGACTCAAGCCCTGCAAACCATCATCGACGCCGCGTGGGAAGACCGCAGCAAACTGTCACCCGCCTCAGCACCGCCCGAAGTGCTGGACGCCGTCGAACAGGTCATCAGCCAGCTCAACAAAGGTGTGCTGCGCGTGGCCACCCGTGAGAGCGTGGGCGTGTGGACCACGCACCAGTGGATCAAGAAAGCCGTTTTGCTGAGTTTTCGCCTGAAAGACAACGTCTTGATGCGCGCCGGCGATTTCGGCTTTTTTGACAAAGTACAAACCAAGTTCGCCCACCTCAGCGAGGCTGAAATGCGCGCCACCGGCGTGCGCGTGGTGCCGCCGGCTGTGGCACGGCGCGGCAGCTTTATCTCTAAAGGCGC
>CAMBWM010000313.1 GCA_945871335.1 Polaromonas sp. YR568
AAAAGATTTTTAACCACCATCCAGCAACAGGAGATTCTGATGGCAAAGACCGTCGCAGACGTCATGAAAATGGTCAAGGAAAACGAAGTCAAGTTTGTTGACTTCCGCTTCACTGACACCCGGGGCAAAGAGCAGCACGTGACCGTGCCTGTCTCCCACTTTAACGAAGACAAATTCACGTCGGGCCACGCCTTCGACGGCTCATCGATCGCTGGCTGGAAGGGCATTGAAGCCTCCGACATGCAGTTGATGCCGGACGCCGACACGGCCAACATTGACCCGTTCTTTGAAGAAACCACCCTCTTCATGAGCTGTAACGTCATTGAGCCCAGCGACGGCAAGGCCTACGACCGCGACCCGCGCTCTATCGCGCAGCGCGCCGAGGCCTACCTCAAGGCCTCCGGCCTGGGCGACACCGCTTACTTCGGCCCCGAGCCAGAATTTTTCATCTTCGACGACGTGCGCTGGAACACCGACATGTCGGGCACCTTCTTCAAGATTGAAGAATACGAAGCCCCCTGGAATTCGGGCGCCAAGCTCGAAGGTGGCAACCGCGGCCATCGCCCCACTGTCAAAGGCGGCTACTTCCCGGTGCCTCCGGTGGACAGCACGCAAGACATGCGCGCCGAAATGTCGCTGATTCTGGAAGGCCTTGGCGTTCCTGTTGAAGTGTTCCACCACGAAGTCGCTGGCGCCGGCCAGAACGAAATCGGCACCCGTTTCAGCACGCTGGTTCAGCGCGCTGACTGGACGCAGATCCTCAAGTACGTGGTGCAAAACGTGGCCAACGCCTACGGCAAAACCGCCACCTTCATGCCCAAGCCCATCGTTGGTGACAACGGCTCCGGCATGCACGTTCACCAGTCCATCTGGAAAGACGGCAAGAACCTGTTCGCCGGTGACGGCTACGCCGGTCTGTCTGAATTTGCCCTGTACTACGTCGGCGGCATCATCAAGCACGCTCGTGCCCTGAACGCCATCACCAACCCAGGCACCAACAGCTACAAGCGTCTGGTTCCCGGCTACGAGGCACCGGTCAAGCTGGCTTACTCGGCTAAAAACCGCTCGGCTTCGATCCGCATTCCTTATGTGGCCAACCCCAAAGGTCGCCGCATCGAGGCACGCTTCCCTGACCCACTGATGAACCCTTACCTCGGCTTTTCTGCCTTGATGATGGCCGGTCTGGACGGCGTCGAAAACAAGATCCATCCGGGCGAAGCCGCCACCAAAGATCTCTACCATCTGCCACCGGAAGAAGACGCATTGGTGCCAACCGTTTGCCACAGCCTGGACCAGGCGCTCGATGCACTCGACGTGGGCCGCAGTTTCCTGACTAAGGGCGGCGTTTTCTCTGACAGCATGCTCGACGCTTACATCGAACTCAAAATGGGCGAGGTCACGCGTTTGCGTCAGGCGACTCACCCGATCGAGTTCGACATGTACTACTCGCTGTAATCCGGCGTAGGCTGGCTCATGGCTTGACAGCCCTGACCAGCCTGACTTTAAAAAGACGGCTGTTGCCGTCTTTTTTTTGGCTCATGGTGTGTTCTTTTTTAATGCTTTGCCCCATACTTTTAAGCATGACTGCAGCGCGTGTCTATCTGATCATGTTCAGCCTTTGGGGGCTTTGGCCGACGCTCGCCACGGCGCAAGCCGCAGCGCCTGCCAAGCTGGTTTACCGCTGCGGCAATGAATACCTCAACGACCAGGCGCTGGCTCTGTCGCGGGGCTGCCAGCCGGTGGTGAGTGGCTACATCAGCGTGCTGCCTGCCATGCCCGTGCAGCAGGCAAGCCGAAACCCCAACCCGGCGCTTGCAGCGCCAGGTTTCAGCGCTGTGAACGATGCCCGCAGTATCTTGCTGGCCGAACTCAAAACCGCCCGCGACCGCTTGGCTGAGCAGGAAAGGCTTTACAACAAGGGCGAGCCCGACAAGCTAGGCCCTGAGACCCGCAACCATCAGCTTTACCTGGACCGCTTGACCGAGCTGCGCGCTGGAATCCAGCGTTACACCAATGACGTTGCCGGGCTGGAGCGTGAAATTTCGCGCCTGCCAGCGCAGTAAGCAAAGGCACAAGCTTCTTGGCCCAGAATAGACCCCTTGAAAAAGTCAGACACAACCCCCCACAAACCGGGCAGCGCCGCCGTCCGTTTTCATGCCTTTGACTTGCTTGCAACGCTGGTTGCTGTGGTGAGAAATGACGGCGTTGTCGTTTTTGCCAATGCCGCCCTGGAAGATGCCCTGGGCATATCCCGGCGCACCATCGAAGGCTCGCAATTGCCCGAATGCTTTACTGAGCCGCAAATCCTGCGCAACGCGCTCGAAGGCGCCGGTAGCAACGAGTTTGCGGCCTTGCGCTATGACGCCTGGCTCAAACGTGCCAACCCCGAGCCTTTTCCGGTGCACGTGGTGGTAGCCCAAACAGACGTGGCCGGCGAGGTCATTGTCGAGCTGCTGCCACTCGAGCAGCAAGCCAAGCAAGACCGCGAAGAGCGCCTGATGGACCAAGCCCAGGCCAACAAGGAGCTGATCCGCAATCTGGCGCACGAGATCAAAAACCCCTTGGGCGGCATTCGGGGTGCTGCGCAGCTGCTTGAAATGGAAATTGAGTCCAAAGACCTGACCGAATACACCCAGGTCATCATCCATGAGGCCGACCGCCTGCAAACCCTGGTCGACCGATTGCTGGCGCCGCACCGTCGCCCGCACCTGGTGGGTGACGTCAACATCCATGAAGTGTGCGAACGCGTGCGCTCACTCATCCTGGCCGAGTTCCCCAAAGGGCTCAAGGTGACGCGCGACTACGACATCTCGATACCTGATTTCCGTGGCGACCGCGAGCAGCTCATTCAAGCGGTGCTCAACATCGCCCATAACGCAGCACAGGCGCTGGCCGAGCGCGTGGCAGCCGGTGACGCGCAGATCATTTTCAAGACCCGGATCGCCCGGCAAGTGACTTTTGGCAAGCAACGCTACCGCTTGGCATTGGAATTGCATGTCATTGACAATGGACCGGGCGTGCCGGACTCC
>CAMBWM010000314.1 GCA_945871335.1 Polaromonas sp. YR568
AAGCCTTGCAAACTCAGCATTCTGAACATCGCGTATTGTAGGTCGGACATGGCCAAACGCAAAGCCCTAGAAATGAATAAGGCTACAAGGCTTAAATCGCTAAAAATACCTTAAAAGTCGGCAACTCTTTCCAACTTCTACCATTTTTCCAACTTTAAAGGCCCCGGCTCAGCTCTTTTGCCACACGGCGGCAAAGAAGCCGTCGGTATGGTGCTGATGCGACCAGAGCCGCAAGTAGGCGCCCGAGCACAAGCCGGCTGCGTTTTCAACGCCCGCCTGGGTCAGGACCTCAGCGGCGGGTAGCAAAGTAAATTCGGGATGGGCGGCGCTGAAGGCCTCGGCAATCTGCTCGTTTTCCTCCAGCAGCAAGCTGCAGGTGGCATAAACCAGCCGCCCGCCGGGCTTTAGCAGCCGGGCAGCGCTTTGCAAAATGGCGGCCTGGGTGACGCTCAAGGTCTGCACCAACTTGGGGTTCTGTCGCCACTTGAGGTCCGGGTTGCGGCGCAGCGTGCCCAGGCCCGAGCATGGCGCATCCACCAGCACGCGATCTATCTTGCCGGCCAGGCGCTTGATGCGGTCATCGCGCTCATGGGCAATCGCCACCGGGTGCACGTTCGACAGACCGCTGCGCGCCAGCCTGGGCTTGAGCGCATCGAGCCGGTGGCCCGAAGTGTCAAAGGCGTAAAGGCGGCCGGTGCCGCGCATGCTGGCGCCCAGCGCCAGCGTCTTGCCGCCCGCGCCGGCGCAAAAATCGACCACCATCTCGCCGCGCTTGGCGTCCATCAGCACGGCCAGCAATTGCGAACCTTCGTCCTGCACTTCAATGGCGCCGCGGGTGAAGGTGTCGAGCTTGCCCAGCTGGGCCTTGTCGCGCACGCGCAGGCCCCACGGTGAAAACGGGGTGGCGGTGGTCGCCACGCCGGCCTTGGCAAGTTCTTTTTGCACGTCGGCGCGCTTGTCCTTGAGGGTGTTGACGCGCAAATCCAGCCCGGCCGGCGCATTCAGGCTCTCCACCAGCGGCCAGAAACCGTCGCCGAGTTGCAAGCGCAGCGAATCGACCAGCCACTGCGGCAGGTTGTGGCGGTGCAACTCCATCAAGTCTTCAGGTTTGACCTGGCCGCAGCGATGGAGCCAGTCTTTTTCCTGCTCACTGAGCGCGCCCAGCAAAAAGTCGCGCTCGGCGGCAAAACCCAGAATCGCCAGCCTGCGCTCCAGCGCCCCGCTGCCGGACTGGGCCAGGTTGGTGAACAGCGACTTTTTGCGCAGCACGGTGTAAATGGTTTCAGCCACGGTGGCGCGCTCACGCGGGCCCAGGCGCTGCTCTCGGAAGTGGCGCGAGACCACCATGTCGGCGGGATGATCGAATTTGAGAACCTGCTTAAGTAGCTCGGAACAACTGTCTAATAAGGCGTTAGGGTGCATGCCTGCATTGTCCCACCCCGTTAACGAACCGAATTAACAACCCGCCCGAACATGACCGACAACACCGACGACCTGCCCGCCCTGATCGAAACACCCCAAGGCTTGTACCGCCATTACAAAGGCTTGATGTATGAAGTGGTCGGCACTGTGCGCCACAGTGAAAGCCTGGAGCCTATGACGCTGTACCGCGCGCTCTACGGAGAGCGCGGTTTGTGGGTGCGTCCGGCGGCCATGTTCAACGAAGAAGTGGTCATAGACGGCGTGCGCCAGCCGCGTTTTGCGCGTCAGCCGGACTGAGCAGACGCCGGCCGGCCACCGCTTGATTCCGGGTCACCGATAATCGTGGGTTATGTCCGACACCACCGAAATCGAAAAGCAGGTCAAGCGCCGCCGCACGTTTGCCATCATCTCCCACCCGGACGCCGGCAAGACCACACTGACTGAAAAGCTGCTGCTGTTTTCAGGCGCGATCCAGATCGCCGGCTCGGTCAAGGCGCGCAAGGCCGCGCGCCACGCCACCAGCGACTGGATGGAAATCGAAAAGCAACGCGGTATCTCGGTAGCCTCTTCGGTTATGCAGATGGAATACCGCGACTGCGTCATCAACCTGCTGGACACGCCGGGTCACCAGGACTTCTCTGAAGACACCTACCGCGTGCTCACCGCCGTGGACGCCGCCCTGATGGTGATTGACGCGGCCAACGGCGTTGAGCCGCAAACGCGCCGCCTCTTGCAGGTTTGTCGCGCCCGCAACACCCCCATCCTGACCTTTGTGAACAAGATGGACCGCGAGGTGCAAGACCCCATGAGCGTGATGGATGAGATCGAGCAAGAACTCGGCATGACGGTGGTGCCTTTCACCTGGCCGGTTGGCATGGGCAAGCTGTTTCATGGCGTGTATGACCGGCGCGAAAAGCGCATGCGCGTCTTCAGCCCCGGTGAAGACAAGGCCGGCGGCGACGATGAAATTCTGGCCGGCCTGGATAATGCCGAGGCAGCCAAACGCTTTGGCGCCGAGTTCACGCAGGCCCAGGACGAGCTTGAGTTGCTCAACGGCGCCTCTCCCGAATTTGACCGCGCCGCCTTTTTGAGCGGCAAGCAAACGCCCATGTTCTTCGGCTCGGCCATCAACAACTTCGGCGTGCAGGAAGTGCTGGACGCGCTGGTCGACTTGGCTCCTGCCCCGGCCGAACGCGCCGCCATCCAGCGCGTTGTGCAGCCCGAAGAAAAGAAATTCTCAGGCGTGGTTTTCAAGATCCAGGCCAACATGGACCCGGCGCACCGCGACCGCATCGCATTTTTGCGCGTGGCCAGCGGCGAGTTCACGCGCGGCATGCGCCTGAAGGTGGTGCGCAGCGCTAAAGAGCTGCGGCCCAACACCGTGGTCAGCTTCATGAGCCAGCGCCGCGAGCTGCTCGACACCGCTTTTGCCGGCGACATCATCGGCATTCCCAACCACGGCATCTTGCAACTGGGCGACACGCTGACCGAAGGCGAAGCCCTGCAGTTCACCGGCCTGCCGTTTTTTGCGCCCGAGATGTTCCGCGCCGTTGAAGTGGCCGACCCGCTGCGCAGCAAGCAGCTGCGCGCCGGCCT
>CAMBWM010000315.1 GCA_945871335.1 Polaromonas sp. YR568
CCGGCCAGCACGTACGGCGTCATGCTGCACAGCCTGAAAGAGCGGGGGTTTCTAAGCAAGTCGATTGAAAAATTAGGCCACGACGCGCGCTACCCGGTTACCAGCAACTGGCCGCACCTGGTGCAGCAACTGGCCGACTTCACTGCGCATGAAGTTGAAAAGTCCGGTCAGCCGGCCTGTCTGGTCGGGCATTCGCTAGGTGGATTTTTGAGCCTGATGTGCGCAGCTCGCCACCCGGTCCTGGGCGGCTTGCCTGTCAAGGGGGTGGTATTGCTGGATGCCCCCGTGCTGGGCGGTTGGCGCGCGACGGCTTTGAGCGTGGCCAAACGGGCGCTGGTTGTCGGCTCGTTTTCGCCGGGTGCTGTTAGCCGCAAACGCAAGCAAGTGTGGGACAACCGGGACGAAGCCTGGGCACACTTTTCCCGCAAAAAAATGTTTGCCCGCTGGCACCCGCAGGTCTTGAACGACTACATCGACCACGGCACGCACGATGCCGCGCCTGACAGCAGCCACGCAGGCCAGCGCGAACTGAGCTTTGACCGAAGGGTTGAAACCGATATCTACAACACCTTGCCCGACAACCTGGAGTCACTAATCAAACGCCACCCGCTCAAGTGCCCGGTGAGCTACATAGGCGGCTTGCATTCGATCGAAATGGGGCGGGTCGGCATGGCGCTGACGGAAAAAGTCACCAAAGGCCGCATCATGATGCTCGAAGGCAGCCATCTGTTCCCCATGGAGAAACCACTGGCCACTGCGGCGGCAATCGAGGCCGCGCTGCTCAGTTTCGGAAGCTAAGACCTACCCAGACCTAAGCAGCCCAGCGCACCCAGCCCATGTGCGCCGTCAGCAGTACCAGCAGCCCAAAGATGATCCGATACCAGGCAAACACCACAAAGCTGTGCGTGGCGATGTAGCGCAGCAGCCAGCGAATGCACAGCCAGGCGCTCAAGAAAGAAAACACCAGGCCCACGGCAAACATGGGCAAGTCAGCCAGCGAGAGCAGCGCGCGCTCTTTGTACAGGCTGTAGGCGCCCGCGCCTATCAGCGTGGGAATAGCAAGGTAAAAGGAAAAGTCTGTCGCAGCCTTGCGCGACAGCCCCAGCAACATACCGCCGATGATGGTGGCGCCGCTGCGGCTGGTGCCCGGGATCATGGCGAAGCACTGCACCAGACCGACTTTGAGCGCGTCCATCACAGTCATGCTGTCGACATCTTGAACGCGCGCTGCCGCCGGGTTGTTGTGCTGACGCTTTTCAGCCCACAAGATCACCAGCCCGCCCAAAATGAAAGTGGATGCCACCACCACCGGGTTGAACAAGTTGGCTTTGATGGCTTTGCCAAACAAGAGGCCAAGCACTACCGCCGGCACAAAAGCCACCAACACATTGAGCGCAAATTGCTGCGCCGATTGCTCGCGTGGCAGCGCCAGCACCGTGCTTTTGATTTTTTCCCAGTACACCAGAATCACCGCAAAAATAGCGCCGGTCTGGATGGCGATATCGAACACCTTGGCCTTGTCATCGTTCATGTCCAGCAAAGCACCGACCAAAATCAGGTGCCCGGTTGAAGAGATGGGTAAGAACTCGGTCAAGCCCTCCACCACGCCCATGAGAGCGGCTTTCATCAGCAATGCAATGTCCAAGTACGTCTCCGGGGGTGGGATAAAAAGTAGCCAGATTATGCGCGTGCCCTGTGTTGCGGGGGCCGCCGTCTAAAATGCTGGACATGAGTTCCACGCCTGCTTCGCCCCCTGCCTCCAGCCCTGCCAACCCTGCTGCTCAGGAATCGGCCAAGCCCAGCAATTTTTTGCGTCAGATTATCGAAAAAGACCTGGCTGACGGCACTTACGCTGCCCGCCATTGGGGCGGCACGCCCGGCGATGCCGCTCACCATGCCGCCGGCCCGCTGGACGCGGCCAGGGTGCGTTTGCGCTTTCCGCCAGAGCCCAACGGCTACCTGCACGTGGGCCATGCCAAAAGCATTTGCCTCAACTTCGGTCTGGCACGCGACTACGGCGGCGTCTGCCACCTGCGTTTTGATGACACCAACCCCGAAAAAGAAGACACCGAGTACGTCAACGCCATCATCGACGCCGTGCAGTGGCTGGGCTTTGACTGGCAGGCGCATGACGGCTCCGGCACCAGCCACCTTTACCAGGCCAGCGACTACTTTGACTTCATGTACCGCGCCGCCGAACACCTGGTGCAAGCCGGTCTGGCCTACGTAGACGAGCAAAGCGCCGAAGACATGCGCGCCAACCGCGGCGACTTTGGCCACCCCGGCAAAGACAGCCCTTTTCGCAGTCGCACCCCGGCCGAGAACCTGGCGCGTTTCAGGCAAATGCGAGATGGCGAGTTGGCCGATGGCGCGGCGGTGCTGCGCGCCAAGATCAACATGGCCTCACCCAACATCAACCTGCGCGACCCGGCCATTTACCGCATTCGCCGCGCCACCCACCACCACACCGGAGACACTTGGTGCATCTACCCGATGTACACCTTTGCGCACCCGATTGAAGACGCGCTCGAGCAGATCACCCACAGCATCTGCACGCTGGAGTTTGAAGACCAGCGCCCGTTTTACGACTGGCTGCTGGACAAGCTGGCCGAAGGCGGGCTGATCGCCATGCCGCACCCTCACCAGTACGAGTTTGCGCGGCTGAACCTCACTTACGTGCTGACCAGCAAACGCAAACTCGCCCAACTCGTCACTGAAAAACATGTGGACGGTTGGGACGACCCGCGCATGCCCACCATCGCCGGCCTGCGTAGGCGCGGCTACACACCCGAGGCGCTGCAACTGTTTGCCGAGCGCATTGGTGTCACCAAAAGCGACAGCTGGATCGACTACTCAACACTCGAGGGCTGCCTGCGCGAAACGCTGGACGGCAGCGCACCGCGCGCCATGGCCGTGCTCGACCCCGTCAAACTGGTCCTGACCAACTGGGACGAAGTGATGGGCGCTGGCGTGCTAGACGACTGCAGCGCGCCCGTTCACCCGCACCAGCCCGA
>CAMBWM010000316.1 GCA_945871335.1 Polaromonas sp. YR568
CTATCGATGCTCAGGTGGTGGTCACACCCTTTTTCGATCCGCAAGGAGAGCGCCTAAATGGTCGAGACGGACTTCAATGCGGGCTCCGTGTCCGTGCGCAAAATTGAGACACTGGTGGTGGTGGCGTTGCGGCATTTGCCTGAGGTAGCCAATACGCTTGTGACTGCTTTGCAAGCCGTTGGAATTTCTGCTGCACCACACCCAGGGCAGGTGCTTGGTCAGAATCCATGGGCACTTTGGCGCAGCCCCAGCGAAGTGATCTTGCTAGCCACTCACCGCAACCATGCTGACTCGGCAGCGGCTGCTATGGTGGACACGCCGCTAGCCTGTGCAGTCGATCAGACGGATGGTGTTCTTGTCTTAGAGTTGCAAGGGCAGCAACTGGATGATCTTTTGTTGCGATTGGTCGACAGCCGCTCGCTGCCTCGTGCGCCGGGCACAGCTTCGCGAGCTCGGGTGGCCGACATCGCGGTCACGCTTGTTCGTCACGAATCAGATCGGCTTTGGATGCTGACCGAACGCCCGCAAGCGGATTACCTTATGAATTGGCTTAAACACGCTGGTGCCGCCCTTGAACCCTAGATGATGGTTTTATTTGTGTCGGTCAACTGTGACAGATCAGTTCTCGCATCACACCAATTGTCCATTCTGACTCTTCATAGATGAAGTTGTGACCTGATCCTGCGGGTGCGACAACGCGGCGCGAGCGGGTGGATGTGGCTAAGTAGCGCTCGCGTGTGGCGGCAAAGAAGTGGAGCATCCGTCGTGCATTTGCGTCACCGCCTTGTTGAGCCTCGGGCAGCAGGGCGATGTCACTGTCTTTGTCGTCGCGCGGACCTACCAACCACACTGGCAAATCACCCAGATCACGGTCATAGACCACTGTGTCCCATGCCACAGCAGCTACGCCCTCGGGACTTAGCTCACTGTAGATCGAGGCCTGAGTGAAGTAAGCGGCGGCATTGAACTCCAATGCTCGAACGGCAGCAACCTCGGGGCCAAGCACATTGCGGGCAGCATCCATGACCTTGGCGTAAGCCGGAATTTTCCGCGCCTTTTCCTCGGCGCGCAGAGCCATATTCAGCCCGAACAACTGCATGAAGCCGCCTAGCCAAGCCGTACGCCTCATCTCCGCCAATGCGCCTAAGCGCGGGCCGAAGACGATGGTCTCCAAAGGTGTGGGATCCAGCAGTACCAAGGTGTCAACAAGGTCTGGCCGGCGACGCGCAATGTTGGCCACCAACAACCCGCCAAAAGAGTGACCGGCGAATACAAATGGACCCTTTTCGCCAGCGCGCTCTAGCGCTAAAACCATCTCTTGGGCCTCGCGAGCGGTGGTGCGCGGAAAAGGGCCGGCATCGCTCCAGCCTGTGCCTGGCCGGTCGATGAGGATGGAACGAGTCTCGTCGCGAAACGCACGGTGAAGATGATGCATGGCGTAACCGTTGGCATGTCCACCAGCAAACCAGACCACTGGTGGACGGCCATCACGCACCTGACCTTCTGCAAGTATGTGTACGCGGTAGCCACCGATGTCCACCATTTGCCCAGGAGGTGGCACAGATCGTCGAAATTTTGTCAGAGTCCAAAGGTGACTCAGAGACGCAACAGCCAATAGCAGACCCAAAGTGCAGCCCAAGGCTATGAAGAAACCACTGAAGTTTTTTGGCAAGACGCAGCTTAAGAGCCAGAACAAACCAGTTACCACAGCAGCAATCAGCAAACCTGCGGCATCGTAGCTAAGCAAGGTTAAAAGGGCAGCACGTAATCGACGCACGGCATCAGCCCTGTACACCGACGAGCTTGTCGGTAATTGCCTCGCCCGGGCGGAATTCAGGCAACCACGCTGCAGCAAGTGCGGCAACCCCCATAAAGGCAGCAGCCATCAAAAGGGCAAAGTCGTAATTGCCGGTGCGATCATGCACCAGTCCCGCTAACCAAGGCGAGACACCGCCCCCCGCCGCCATCGCTACCATCTGTGTGGCGCTAGCTCTGCCAAAAGTTTCTGCACTGAAATAACGCCGCGCCAGAAGCATGCTCACGCTGTTGTCGCCACCCGAACACAGACCCAACAGACCTGCTGCAGCGATGCTGACCCACAGCCCACCACCAGCGTAGATGATCAGTGTTCCAAGCATAGGCAAGAACATCACGATCACGGCTAGGCGTGCTGCGGGCATGCGATCAACCAGCCAGCCAGCCAAAATATTGCCCAACAAGCTTCCGAGTCCTACCAGGCTCATGGCCAACGCGGCCTGACTGGGCGTAGCACCTCGGTCTTGTAGTAAAGCTGCAAAGTGCATAAAGATGGCACCCACGCCTAGTGCGAAAAACATGTTGAAAAGGGCCAGCTTCCACCATATGGCGTCTCGCATAAAAGCGGCCATTGACTGCGGCACGCTGGTACCGGGCGAGTCAACCGGAGCGTCAACTAAGCTGTTGGATTGCTCATTCATAACAGAACCAGTACTTCGGGGGACTCGCTCGCGCACCAACAGTAAGGCGGCCAAGCCGCACATCAAAAGGCTGAGTGTACCCATCACAAGAAAGGCCTGTCGCCAACCAAATTGGGTGATGACTGCTTGCGTCCACAATGGGTGAATTATGGCACCAACGGCCCCAAAGGCAAACAAAATACCAAGTGCTCGTCCCATCGACTTGTCAAACCAACCTTGTACAAGTTTGGCAAGACTCAACAACGATGCACCTGCTGCAGTGACCATCAACAGCAGGCAAAGACCGTAGTAGACCCCCACACTGCCTTCCATGAATGAAAACGCTGCGAAGTTTGCCGATTGCAGCACGATGCCGGTCAAGATAAGCGGGCGCAAAGGAAATTTGTCAATCACCCATCCTGTAAGCGGTGCCACAAGAGGGGTGAACAAGGTTGACAAAGTGAGAGAGAAGGCAATCTCGCCTCTACTCCAACCAAGAGTCTGCTGAAGCGGGATGAGAAAAAGGCCGAAAGTACTTCCGTACAAAGCCGATACGCCGAACAAAGCCAATAC